>VHCN01000018.1 GCA_016871675.1 Verrucomicrobiota bacterium | reverse complement strand
AGTTCGCCTGCCAGTCGGCGAACTGGATTTGCTCGAACGCGCGCTCCGCCGTGACCGTGACTTGCGGCGCGTTGCCGCCCGCGGCGTTCACGAGAATGGCCGGCGCGCCGAGCTTGGCTTCGATTTGTTCGTGGGCCTCGGCGAGCGAGCCGCGGGAGATGGCATCGCAGTTGAAGAATGCCGCCGTGCCGCCCTTGGCTTGAATGGACTTCACGCGCGCCTCGCCGCGCCCGGCGTTGCGGCCCAGCACGGCGACTTGTGCACCGGCTTCCGCAAGTCCGTCGGCCAGCGCGCCGCCGAGGACGCCTGTGCCGCCGATGACGACCGCGACTTCGCCATGCAGATCAAACAAGCTCATAACGTGTGCGGAGTGTGCGCAAGCCCGCGGGCGCGGTGAAGAGCAAACTTGAAACGAAACCGCCTTCCACCTGTAGAAACACCCGGTGTGCGTGAACGCCCGGCCCCATGCGCGGTGACGCCATCGCCCCGACCTCCCCGCGGCCTGACGATGAAATCCGTCTCGCGCCTCCAACCGCAGCCGCGTAGCCTAGCCCGGTTCGGAATCGGGATGAAACTCCTCGTTATCACCAATCTCTATCCACCGCTGCACGCGGGCACGTTTGACGTGCGTTGCGAAACCGTGGTGAACCGCCTTGTGGAGCGCGGGCACGAGGCGCTCGTGCTCACCAGCAGTTATGGCATGAAGGAAGGCCAGCGCTCCGCCGGCGTCGAGCGGCGCCTCCGGCTCAACGGTGTCTTCGGGCAAAACCTCGTCACCGCGCGCGGCGAATTGCAGGCCATGGAAGCGCACAACCACACGGTCCTCCGCGAACTCATCCAGCGCTGGAAGCCGGAACTCGTCTACGTCTGGAGTTTGCACGGCATCGGCAAGTCCATCCTCACCTCGCTTTCCGACGCGAATTGCGCGCTCGTCTTCGACATCGCCGATCACTGGCTCGACACCGGGCTGCGCCACGACCCGTGGCTGCGGTTTTGGAATTCCGAGCGCGTCTCGATCACGGACACCGTCGTGCGATGCGGATTGGAGCTGAGCGGCCAGCGCAATCGCATCGACCGCGAGGCTCCGACACGGCTTCGAGCCGGCGTTGACCGCCTGCCGGAGGTCTTTGATCGCGACGCTTCCGGCTCCGCGGAGACCGCCCGCGTTGTCCAGGGCATCCCGCCCGGCAGCGTTTGTTTTTGCAGCCACAGCGTGCGCGCCGCGGCCGAGGCGGCGGGCTTTGCGATCAAGGACGCGGTCGTCATTCATCCCGGTGTGCGGACTGATTACTTCACGGGGGAAGTGAAACCCTCCGGGAACCGCAAGTGCCGGCTGGTGCTCGCCGCGGAACTCACAAGGGAGTGCGGCGCGCTGACCGCGCTCGATGCGCTCGACCTCGCGCGCCAGCAGGGCTCCGAGTGCGTGCTCACGATCGTGGGCCGCGGCTCGTCGGATTACATCTCGCAGCTCCGGTCCAAGGTCATCGCCGCGAAGCTCCCCGTCGAATTCGCCTCGGTGCCCGACTTGAGCCGCGACCTGCTCCCCGTCTTTCGCGAGCACGACATTTTCCTGCACACGAGCGAGTGGGACGAGCCCTACATCTCCGTCGCGCTGCAGGCGATGGCGTGCGGACTGCCCGTGATCGCCTCGACCGCGGGCGCGGCGTCAGACGTCTTCAGCCACGGGGAAACCGCGCTCACCTACTCGGCGGGCTCCGCCGAGGAACTCGCCGGGTGCATCCTGCGCATGGAGCGGGACACGCAAATCCGCGCCGTGCTCGCCGAGGCGGGCCGGTTGTCGGTGGCGGCGCAGTTCGACGAGTCGGGCGTCATCGATCGCATCGAGAAGTTTCTCCGCGCTGCCTCGCTGATGGAGACGAAGGTGTGAGAAACGACGACGCTCGGTGGAGCGAAGACTCCACGGCTTCCCGACACGCCGTGGTTACTGCTGCTTCTTCCCCTTTTTCTTCACGGGCGTCGTGTGGGTGTCGGCAGCCGGCTTGTTGGGCGTGGGCATCGGCGCGTTGACCTCCTTGCGCCACGCGACGAGGCGGGCGTGGAGTTCCTTCGCCTTGTCCGGTTGCTCCGGTGCGAGGTTGCGCGATTCACCGATGTCTTCCCGCAGGTTGTAGAGCTCGAGTTTGCCGGTCTCGAAGAATTCCATGAGCTTCCAGTCGCCGACCTCGATCAACCCGACCGGGGTCGTCCGCCACGAACCGGAACCCGCGCCAAGATAGCCGGGGAAGTGCTGGAAAATCGCGTCACGCTTGAGCTTCGCGCCTGAGTCGCGCAGCAGCGGCACGAGGCTCTCGCCGTCGAGCGGTTGCGCGGGAAGCTTCGCGCCGGCGACTTCCGCGAACGTGGGCAGAATGTCCACATGAATGGCGGGCACGTCGCTCGCGGACCCGGGCTTCGCCACGCCCGGCCAGCGCACGATGAGCGGCACGCGCGTGCCGCCTTCGTAGAGGCTTCCCTTGCCGCTGCGCAGTGGCGCGTTGTCGGTGATGTCGCCCGCCTGTTTCACGCCCTCGCGCACGTAGCCGCCCACGCCGCCGTTGTCGCTGCTGAACACGATGAGCGTGTTGTCGGCGAGCTTCAGGTCGTCGAGCAGCTTCATGATGCGGCCGACGCTCTCGTCCACGCTGTAAATCATCGCGGCGTAAACCGGGCTGTTGTGCCCGCCCGCGCCGGGCTTCGACTTGAATTTTTCCACGAGCGGCGGCCGCGCGTGATGGGGCGAGTGCACGCCGAAGTGCGGGAGGTAGAGAAAGAACGGCTGGTCCTTTTTCCGCGTGATGAAATCCACCGCCTGGTCCGTGAGCCAGTCCGCGAGATACACGCCGGACGGGACCGTGGTCGGCGGCTGGGTGACGAAGTCGAAGTGCGCGCCCATCGTAGTGATTGCCTCGTCGAAGCCGCGCTGGCCCGGATGAAATTTCCCCTGCTGGCCGAGGTGCCATTTGCCGAACATGGCCGTGGCGTAACCCGCGCCCTTGAGCGTCTGCGCGACTGTCGTGCGGTCGAGCGGAAGTTCGGTGACGTTGTCCGCGGGCCGGAGCGGGCGCGATTGCCAGTTGAAGCGGTCAATGCCGCCGACCGTGTAAACACCCGTGCGCGCCGCATATTGGCCGGTCATCAGCGCGGCGCGCGTGGGCTGGCAGTTCTGGCTCACGTGGTATCGCGTGAGCCGCGTGCCCTGCGCCGCGAGCCGGTCGATGTTCGGCGTCTCGTAGTATTTGCTGCCGAAGCACGCGACGTCCGTGTAGCCGAGATCGTCGGCGAGGATGAAGATGATGTTGGGCTTGCGGTCCGCGGCAAACGCCGTTGCAGCCAGCAGCCAGACGAGCGGGAGTAGTGTGTTCCTCATGGGTGCAATGGTGCAGATGGCACGGACCCGCGCCGAGGTTTCATCCGTCCTGAAATCACGGCCCAAGCCTAATAGCCCGACTGAATCTTGTTGAGGATCGTCCGCGACAGATTCTCGTCGCCCAAAGTCCCCACGCGCACGCGGACCTCGGTGACCTTCTCGCCGGTGTTCTTGAGCTTGATGGTGATGCGCTTGTCGGCTGCACCGATGCCCTCATAGTATGCGGCGAGGGCGTCCTTCTTGCGTTGGACGGGTGTGAACTGAAGCGCGGTGACGGCCTTCTCGGTGGCGGACCATGCCTTGTCCAGCGACACGGGCTCGTTGCTCTTGAGTTCGGCGCCGAAGTAGGCGACGCCCGTGCCCACGGCGGCGCCGACCACCAGCGCGGCGCAGCCTTGCATCAAGAGGGCGCAGACCGAGACAAGCGAGAGAAGGGCGAGTTGTTTCTTCATGGGTTTGGAAAGGTTGAGTTCGTTGAAACGCCCGAGTGTATCGGGTCGCAGCGCAATGTCCACCCGTCACTCGCTTACAGGTCGGCAGGGCGCACGAGCAGCTCGCGGATTCGCGTGAGAAACCTTCCCGCGGCGCCGCCGTCGAGCACGCGGTGGTCGAAGCTCAGTGTCACCTCCGCCTCCATCACCGGCACGAACTGGCCTTTCACCTCATCCCACGACGGCACTTTGCGCGCCGCTCCCATGCCGAGCACGAGCGTCTGCTCCGGCAACGGGATCGGCGTGGCCCACTTGAGGCCGAATGTGCCGAAGTTTGTCACCGTCGCGATCGAACCGCCCGTCGCCTCGGCAGGCAACCGCCGCTGGCGCGCGAATTCAAGCAGTTCGTTGTAGCGCGGCAGCAATTCCGCCAGCCGGTGCGAGCCGACGTTGCGCAGCACCGGCACGAGCACGCCGTCCTCCGCCTCGACCGCGAATCCGATGTCCGTCGCCGTCGGATGCACGACGCGTTGGCCGACCAGCCGGCCGGCGGGCGCGCTGTTCTCGGCGAGCGCGATGCCGAGCGCGCGCACGAGATACAGCGTGATGCCGGGCTTCGGCTTGCACTCGTTGCGTTGCGCGAGCAAGGCGTCCAGCGCGACGGGCAGGCCGACGGTCGCGAGCGGGCGGGTCCAACTGCGTCTCATGGCATCGGCCACGGCCACGCGCATGCTCGACGCGGGCGTCAGTTTCTTCGACTCGAGCCCCGCGAGGAACTTCTCGAAATCCTCGATCGTCACGCGGCCGCCCGCGCCGCTGCCCGCGATGCCCGCAAGGTCGCCCGCGTTCAAGCCCAGTTCGTTCATCCGCGCCTTCATGCGCGGCGAAATGAAACTCACCGCCCCGGCGTGCGCCGGCACGGGAAGGCCTCGGACGGTCGGCTCGACGGTGGACTTCGGCGCGGGATGCGGCGCGCGCGTGGGCGGGGTGGTGGGATGCCCGTCGACGCCGAGGCGCGCGGCTTCAGCGTCGGAGACTTCCACGAAACCCAGCACCGCACCGACGGCGTAACTCTCGTGCGGCTGGGCGAGCACCTGCGCGACGCGGCCGTTGCCGGGCGAAGTCACGGTCATCGTGGCCTTGCTCGTCTCGACTTCGAGGATGTCCTGGTCGGCGTTGACCGGGTCGCCCGCGGTGATGAAGCAGTTGACGACCGTTGCCTCGGCGATGGACTCGCCGAGTTGCGGCATGATGATCGGGATGCGGGGCATCGGCGGAGTTTAGAGTGCGGAGCGCGGCATGTGGAATGCGGAATGCAACGCGCCGAAATCGCGGCCGGGCGCGTCGCCGTGTTTGGAAAGGTCGTTCATCGGCTCAGAGTTTCAGCAGTCTTCGCGCGGCGTCGGAAATCGTCCTCGCCGTCGGCCGGTGCGCGGCCCAGAGGTTGGGGTGATACGGCACGGGTGTGTCTTTCGCGTTGAGACGTTGCGGCGGCGCGTCGAGCAACCCGAAGCCTTCGCTTGCGACGCGCGCAATGACTTCCGCCGTCACGCCGCCCCACGGCCACGATTCGCCGACGCAGAGCAACCGCCCCGTGCGCGCGACCGACGCCATCACGGTGTCCGTGTCGAGCGGCTTCACCGTCCGCAAGTCCACCACCTCGACTTCGTGCCCGAGCGGCGCGAGTTCCTCGGCGACGGCAAGCGCCTCGTGCAGCATCGCGCTGTAGGCGACGATCGTCAGGTCGCGTCCCGCGCGGGCGATGCGCGCCTTGCCCGCGGGCAGCGCCTCGGACGGCAACCGCTCGGCCTTGAGGTGGTAATAGAGCAGCTTGTGCTCGCAAAAGACGACAGGGTCGTCGATGGCGACGGCTTCGAGCAGCATGCTGTAGGCGTCCTCGACCGTGGCGGGGGTCATCACCACGAGTCCCGGGAAGTGCGCGTAGAGCACCTCGAGGCTCTGGCTGTGGAACGGCCCGCTGCCTTGCGTGCCGCCGCTCGGCAGCCGGATGGTGATCGGGCACGGGACCTCGGTGCGCCACCAAAGCGTCGCCGCCTGGTTCACGATCTGCGTGAAGGCTGCGCTGGAAAAATCCGCAAACTGCATTTCGACGATCGGCCGCATGCCCTCCATCGCCGCGCCGATGGCCATGCCGACGATGGCATCCTCGCTGATCGGCGAATCGAGCACGCGGCCCTGGAATTCCTTCGCGAGGTGCTTCGTGGCCTTGAACGCGCCGCCGAAGTCGCCGACGTCCTGCCCGTAGATGAACACGCGCGGATCGTCGGCAAGCGCCTTGGCCTGTGCGGCGCGGATGGCCTCCAGGTAGGTGATGCTCATCGGGGGGATGATGGCCCGCGCGCGAGACGGTTCACGACTCGTGCGTCTCCGTGAGGCGCCGCTCCGAGAGCGCGCGCCAATCCTCGGCCGACGGGTCCGGGCCGGGTTCGCGTTGCGCGGTGGCCACGGCGTCCTCGATTTGCTTCACGGATTCCGCGCGCCAGCCATCCACGGCTCTCGCGTCGGCCCAGCCCTCGCGGATGACCCGCGCCTCGGCGACCCGCATGCAATCGCGCCCCGTCGCGGCGAGCTTTAGTTTGGATTCCACGTAACTCCCGTCGTCGTGCTCGCCGTGGCCGCAGAGACGAAGCAGCTTCGCCACGACCATCTGCGGGCCGCCTCCGTCCCGGGCAAGCGCGAACGCGCGGCCGAGCACTTCGAGGCAGGACTGGAGGTCCGTGCCATCTGCGGAATGTCCTGTGACGCCGTAGCCCGCGGCCCTGTCCTCGAGGTCGCGGCAGGCGAACTGCCGGGAGTTGGGAGTCGAGTAGGCGAATTGGTTGTCGGCCACCACGAGCACGAGCGGCAGTTTCTCGACCGCAGTCTGGTTGAAGCCCTCGTGGAACGACCCGGTCGAAGTGCCGCCGTCGCCGATGCTGGCGGCGCCCACGTGCCCGTGCTCGCCGCGAAAGCGCCGCGCCATCAACGCGCCGTTCACCACGGAAATCATCGCGCCGAGGTGCGAGATCATCGGGAGCATCCCCGCGCGCGGCCGGCCGCGATGCACATTGCCGTCGCGCCCGCGCATCGGGCCGCGGATGGACCCGAGGTGGGTGCGGATGATGTCGAGCACGGTTTCGCCGAAGGCCAGCCGGCCTGCGCAGTCGCGAATCAGCGGCGCGAACACGTCGCCCGGCCGCAGGTGGACGCCCACCGCCGCGCTCAACGCCTCCTGCCCGCGACCGAGGAACACGCCCCCGTAAATCTTGCCGCCGCGATACAAGCTGGCGAGCTTGTCGTCGAGCTGCCGCGCCAGGACCATCCAACGGAATGTCCGCGTGTAGAGTTCACGGAAGGACTCCCTCGCGCCCGCTGCCGTGGCGCTGCCGGTGATGGATGGCATGGCCGTCGCGATGGACTGAACCATGCCTGTCTTTTACGCCCGCATCCTCGCAGCGGCAATGTTTCTTTCCCGCTTCCCTCCCCGGATTTTTTCCTCGCCAAAGCCATACGCGGGGGGCAAAGACACCCCCTTTCAATGAACGAGCAGATCGTCATCCTGGATTTCGGGTCCCAATACACGCAGGTCATCGCGCGCCGCATCCGTGAGTGCAACGTGTATTCCACCATCGTCCGCCACGACACCCCCGCCGCGCGGATCGCCGCGATGAAACCGAGCGGCCTGATCCTCAGCGGCGGCCCTTCCAGCGTGTATGCCGGAGACGCGCCGCTGCCCGACCGCGGCATCTTCAAGCTCGGCGTGCCCGTGCTCGGCATCTGTTACGGCGTGCAGCTCTTCGCGCAGTTCCTCGGCGGGAAGGTCGAGAAAGGCCAGAAGCGCGAATACGGCAAGGGCACGCTCACCATCGCCGACCGCTCGTGCGCGCTCTTCGAGCGCCTGCCCTCGACGCTCCAGGTCTGGAACTCGCACGGCGACAAACTCACACGCATCCCGAAGGACTTCGTCGTCGTCGGCACCACCGACAACTCCGACTACGCGGCCATCGAGCATCCGCATCGGAGGCTTTTCGGCATCCAGTTCCATCCGGAGGTCGTGCACACCCCGCGCGGGCGCGAAGTGATCTCCAACTTCGTCCACGGCATCTGCCGCTGCGGGAAGAACTGGACCATGCGCAGCTACCTCGACCAGGCGGTGGACGAAATCCGCGCGCAGGTCGGCAAGGAGCGCGTCATCCTCGGCCTGTCGGGCGGCGTGGATTCAAGCGTCGCCGCGGCGCTGCTGCACAAGGCCATCGGCGACCAGCTCACGTGCATCTTCGTGAACAACGGCCTGCTTCGCGCGCGCGAGGCCGAGGTCGTGCAGGAGGTCTTCGGCCGCAACTTCAAGATCAAGCTCCAATACGAGGACGCGAGCGCGCTCTTCCTGCGGCGGCTGCGCGGCGTGACCGACCCCGAGCGCAAGCGCAAGATCATCGGCCGCACCTTCATCGAGGTTTTCGACGCCGCAACCAAGCGCGCGGGCAGGGCAAAGTTCCTCGCCCAAGGCACGCTGTATCCCGACGTCATCGAATCCGTGCCCATCGCGGGCAACCCCGCCGCGCTCATCAAGAGCCACCACAACGTGGGTGGTCTGCCCAAGCGGATGAAGTTCAAGCTCGTCGAACCGCTCCGGTGCCTGTTCAAGGACGAAGTGCGCGTGCTCGGCACCGAACTGGGACTGCCGAAGGAGATTGTCCATCGCCAGCCTTTCCCCGGACCGGGGCTCGCCGTGCGATGCCTCGGCGACATCACGCCCGAGAAGCTGAAGATACTGCGCCGCGCCGATGCGATCGTCGTTGAGGAGATGAAAGCCAGCGGGCTTTACTACAAGATCTGGCAGAGCTTCGCCGTGCTGTTGCCCGTGCGCAGCGTTGGCGTGCAGGGCGACGAACGCACCTACGACTGGACCCTCGCCATCCGCGCCGTGGACTCGCAGGACGGCATGACCGCCGACTGGGTGAAGCTGCCGTTCGAGTTGCTGGAAAGAGTCTCTCTCCGCATCACGAACGAAGTGAAGGGCCTCAACCGCATCGTCTTCGACCTCACGAGCAAACCGCCGGGGACGATCGAGTGGGAGTGAGCCGCGTCACTTCGCTCCCCCCATCGCGGGGCGGCCGGTGGCGGCGTTGCACACGGCGCATTCCTTCAGGTTCGCGAAGCCCGGCGCAAACACTTTCAGGCTCCCGTCGGCGCGGAATTTCTCCAGCATCTTCATCCCTTCCTTGCGGCCTTCCTCGAGGCGCGTGTTCCACGTCTTGCGCTGGTCGGGCGTGAGGTTCATCAGTTTGAGCCGGCGATCCACCCAGCGCTGCACCAGCGCGTTTACGGCTTCCAACCGCGGCTCGACACGGTCGCTGGCCAGCTTCGCGCGGAGGGCGGCGTCCAGTCCGTCGCCGAGGGTGCGGTGGCGGTCCTGATGTTCGGAGAGCTTGTAGCCGAACAGCGGCGGCCGCTCGCGATAGGCCCGCAGCGCGTTGATGACGGGCATGCACAACGGGCACGCGTAGACGAAGTGCTCGTAGACGCCGTCGCCCGACTTGCGGAGGATTCTGTCAACGTCGTCGTTGGTCAGCCCGTCGGCAAAGGCACCCTCGATCGTGGCGGAGTAGATGAACTGCCAGCGTTCGTCGAAGGCGTTGGCGGCGTGAAGGTGCAGCGTGAGAAGCAGCACCGACGCTGACAGGAGCAGGGATTTCATGACGCATTGGACGTCGGAGGACGGCATCGCGTCGAGCGGGATTGTAAATTGTTTGTCAGGGGACGCGGGCCGAGGGCTGGTCGAGGCCTTTGCGTGGGGTCATTGTCGCGCGCACTACAAGCGCCACCCCGATGGTCACTGTGCAGCCGATGAGCGTGAACCACGGCCACGCGATCACCGCCTTCCACTTCGCGTGGATGACGAGCATCGTTGCCAGCGACGCGAGCATCCCCGCGACGATGGGCAGGGCGTGGCCTCGTTTCCATCCGATCACGAGCAGCAGGCCGCCGAGCATTGCGCCGTTGGTCAGGCCGCTCAGTGAGAAGGCCACGTTGAGCACGGACTCGACCTGTTGCGTCGCGAACGCCACCACGACGAGCATTGCCGCCCAGAAGACCGTCGAGTGCTTGCTGAGCTTCAAATAGAACGCCTCGTCGCGCTCCGATTTCGCGAGGCCTCTCACAAAGTCCATCGTCGAGACCGACGCGAGCGCCGAGAGGGCGGAGCTGACCGACGACATCGCTGCCGAAAGGATCGCCACGATGAGGAAGCCCTTCAGCACGTGCGGAATCACGGTCATGATGAAGATGGGGTAGATGTAGTCGTTCTTGCCGACGCCCGGCCGCGCCTCGGGCACGGCGATGGGCATGTCGGGGAACTGCTGGTAATACACCCACAGCATCGTGCCCGTGAGCAGGAAGACGAGGAACAGCGGGAAGATGATCACGGCCGAGAGCACGAGCGCCTTGCGGCCGTCGGCGACGGATTTGCACGTGAGCACACGCTGCACGATGAGCTGGTCCGCTCCGTGCGAGGACAACACGAGAAAGGTCGCGCCGATGACGCCCATCCAGATGTTGAAGGGCTTCGCCAACGTGAATTCGCCGTTGAACCAGTGCAGCTTGCCGGCGTCGGCGGCCTTCGCCATGGCGCCGCCCCACCCGCCTTCCACCAGGGTCGGGATGTAGCACAGCGTGAACAGCCCGCCCGCCATGAAGAGGATGAACTGCACGGCATCGGTCCAGATGACCGCCTTCACGCCGCCGATGTAGGTGTAGATGAGCGAAAGCACCACGAAGAGCACGATGATCAGGCCGATTTCGCGCTCCGAATAGCCGAGCATGAGCTGGAGCGGGATGCACGTGACATACACGCGCACGCCCGCCGCGAGCGTCCCCGCGATGAGGAAGAAGCCGCCCGCCGTCCGCCGCGCCGCCGGCCCGAACGCCGCGCCGAACATCTGGTAGGGCGAATAAATCTCGCCCTTGAAATAGTGCGGCACCATCACAACCGCGAGGATGATGCGGGCGATGACGTAGCCCGTGATGATCTGGATGAAGGTGAGGTTGTCGCCGCCGTAAGCCATCGCCGGCACGGCGATGAACGTGAGCGCGCTCGTCTCCGTGGCCACGATGGACAAGCCCACGCCCCACCACGGGATGTTCCGGCTGCCGAGGAAGTAATCCTTGGTCGTGTGCTGGTCCTTCCCGAACCACACGCCCAGCGCGATGATGCCGAGCAGATAAGCGACGATGACGAACCAGTCGGCGGCGTTGAAGTGGCTCATGGAACGCGCATGAGGGTGCGGACGGGCGCGCGGTTTGGCAACCGTGGCGTTGCGTTGACGGACGTGAGGGCGCTCGCTCACACTCACCGCGCCTGCTCACAAACCCATCACCTTCCATGCCCAACGCAACCAACCCGTTCTCCCTCGCCGGCCGCGTGGCGCTCGTGACCGGCAGCAGCACCGGACTCGGCAAGGCCATGGCCATCGCGCTGGGCAGGGCCGGCGCGAAGGTCGCGCTCAATTACGCCAACAATTCCGCGCGCGCGGAGAAAAGCCTCGGCGAGTTCAAGTCGCTCGGGTTGCAAGGTGCGTTGTTTCAGGCCGACGTGACGAGCGAGGACGACGTGGCCCGGATGCACGCGGACATCGCGCGGCAGCTCGGCCCGGTGGACATCCTCGTCCTCAATGCCACGTGTGACCAGCCGCAGAAGCCCATCGAACTCTACGACTGGGCGTTTTTTCAGAGGATGGTGGACTTCTTCATCAAGAGCCCGTTCCTGCTCACGCGCGCATGCCTGCCGCACATGAAGTCGCAGCGATGGGGCCGCATCATCAACATCGGCTCGGAGGTCGTGGCGCGCGGCGTGCCGGACTTCACCGCCTACGTCGCGGCCAAGGGCGGGCAGAACGGCTTCCACCGCAGCCTCGCGGGCGAGCTCGCGCCGCACGGCATCACGGTGAACATGATCGCGCCGGGGTGGATTCCCGTGGAGCGCCACGAGAAGGACCCGCAATCCGCAAAGGACGGATACCGCGCGCTCATCCCCGCGAAGCGGTGGGGCGTGCCGGCGGACCTCGATGGCGCGGTGGTTTTCCTCGCGAGCGATGCCGCGTCATTCGTCACCGGGCAGAACCTCCACGTGAACGGCGGGATGACGGTGTTTTAGAAGCGGGCGTTGCAGAGGCCGCGCACCGCACGCTTGACACCGCGGAGTCAAACAGAGCCAATTTCGCCATGAACCTCCCGAGACTGTTGCCCGCCGCCTTGTTGTCCGTCGCGCTCGCCGTCACCGCCTGCAAACAGGAGCCTGCGCCCGCGCCCGGGGCGCCGCCCGCGGCACAGCCAAACGCCGCCAAGCCCGCAAAGAAGTTCAAGGTCGCGTTCGTCTCCAACGGCGTCGCGTCGTTCTGGAACATCGCCGCGGTCGGCGTGAAGCACGCCGGCGAGAAGCTCGGCGTGGATGCGCAATCGCTCATGCCCGCCGAGGGCATCAGCGACCAGAAGCGCATCATCGAGGACCTGCTCACACGCGGCGTGGACGGCATCGCCGTCAGCCCGATCGATCCCGCGAACCAGACCGAGTTGCTCAACACCGCCGCCAAGCGCGCGAAGCTCATCACGCACGACTCCGACGCGCCCAACGCCGACCGTCTCGTTTACATCGGCATGGACAACTACAAGGCCGGCCGCCTCTGCGGCGACCTCGTGCGCGAGGCGATGCCCAACGGCGGCACGGTGATGATCTTCATCGGCCGGCTCGAACAGGACAATGCCAAGCGCCGCCGGCAGGGCACGATTGACGCCATCCTCGGCCGCCCGGAGAACCCGAACAACTTCGACCCGCCCTCGGCGCAACTCGAGGGCGGCGGCTACAAGATTCTCGGCACGCTCACGGACCAGTTTGACCGCGCGAAGGGCAAGGCCAATGCCGAGGACGCGCTCGCGAAGTATCCCGACCTCGGCTGCATGGTCGGCCTCTTCGCCTACAATCCGCCGCTCATGCTCGAGGCGCTCGCGCAGTCCGGCAAGCTCGGCAAGGTCAGGGTCGTCGCCTTCGACGAGGACGACGCCACGCTCGCGGGCATCCAGAAGGGCAGCGTCCACGGCACCGTCGTGCAGAACCCCTACATGTATGGCTACAAGTCCGTCGAAGTGCTGAACGAAATCCTCAAGGGCAACACCGGCGTCGTGCCGGCGGGCAAGTTCATGGACATCCCCGCGCGGCAGATCCGCAAGAACAACGTGGACGAGTTCTGGGCCGACTTGAAGACGAAGGTTGGCGGCGGGAAATGACATGGCAGCTCCGCTACTCGAGGCCCGCTCCCTCACCAAGTCCTTCCCCGGCGTGCGCGCGCTCAAGGGCGTGAGCCTGTCCGTGCAGCGCGGCGAAGTGCTCGCAGTCATCGGCGAGAACGGCGCGGGCAAGAGCACGCTCATGAAGATCCTCGCCGGCGTGCAGACGGCCGACTCCGGCGAAATCCTGCTCGACGGCCAGCCTGCCGCCATCCGCAGCGTTCACGACGCGCTCTCCCGAGGCATCGCGCTCATCCATCAGGAACTCAACCTCGCCGACAACCTCGACGTGGCGGCGAACATCTTCCTCGGGCGCGAGCCGTTGCGTTTTGGCTTGCTCGATCACGCGCGCATGCGCCGCGAGGCCCGGAAGTTCCTGGACGCCGTCGGGCTTGACACTTCGCCCGATGCGCTGGTCGGCTCGCTCGCAATCGGCCAGCAGCAGCTCGTGGAAATCGCGAAGGCGCTCTCGACCAACGCCCGCGTGCTGATCATGGACGAGCCCACGTCCAGCCTGTCCTCGCGCGAGGCGGAGAACCTCTTCAAAGTGATCGGCGACTTGCGCGCGCGCGGGGTGAGCATCGTCTACATCTCGCACCGGCTTGGCGAAGTGAACGCCCTCGCCGACCGCGTGACCGTGCTTCGCGACGGCGAGAATGCCGGCGAACTTGCGCGCGACCAGGTCGGTCACGCCGCCATGGTGAAGCTGATGGTCGGGCGTGACCTCTCACAGTTTTACGCGCACGAACCGCATCCGCCCGGCGATGCCGCGCTTGAAGTCTTGCGCGTGCGCACGCCCGCCCATCCCGCGCACGAAGTCAGCCTCGCCGTGCGCGCCGGCGAGATTGTCGGGATGGCGGGACTCGTGGGCGCGGGGCGGACGGAGTTGCTGCTTGCGTTGTTCGGGGCAACGCCCGCGCTTGACGGGATCATTCGCGTGGCGGGCCGTGAAGTTTCGCCACGTTCGCCGCTCGAAGCCATCGAAGCCGGGCTTGCGCTCGTGCCCGAGGACCGCAAGCGGCAGGGCGTCATCCTGCAGATGGCTGTGCGCGAGAACATCAGCCTGGTGAGCGTGCGGCACGATCAGCGGGGCGGATTCCTCGACCGCCGCCGCGAGGCGGAGTTGAGCCGCGAGATGATCGGCGCGCTGCGCATCAAGACGCCCACGGACCTGCAAGTGGCGCAGTTCCTCTCGGGCGGCAACCAGCAGAAGGTCGTGCTGGCGAAGTGGCTTGCCGTCCAGCCGCGCGTGCTGCTGCTCGACGAGCCGACGCGCGGCATTGATGTCGGCGCGAAGCAGGAGATTTACAAGCTCATGGAAGAACTCGCGCGCAAGGGCGTGGCGGTGCTGTTCGTGTCGAGCGAGATGGAGGAAGTGCTCGGCATGAGCGACCGCGTGATCGTCATGCACGAAGGCCGCCTCGCCGGCGAACTCCCGCGCGCCGCGGCGACCGAAGAAGCGGTGATGCAACTGGCGACAGGAGGGCTGAATTGAACCACGAAGGCACAAAGATCACGAAGGCGGTGAAGCGTGGGCAGACTGCGCCTGTTGTCCGGAGGTCTCGGTGTCCTTTGTGTCTTTGGGGTCTGGCTCCTGCGGCGGCATGAAAAAGCTCCTCGGCATCTTCAGCCTGCTGGTGGTCGTGTGCGTCGTCACGGCGTTCGCGAGCGACAGCTTCCTGAGCGGCTACAACCTGGAAAACCTCGTCCGGCGCACGGCGCTGTTCGGCATCATCAGCATCGGCGTGGCGTTCGTCATCGTGACGGGCGGCATTGACCTCTCCATCGGCTCGGTGATCTGCCTTGTCGGCTGCGGGCTGCCGTGGCTGCTCACCACGCACGAGTGGCCGCTGCCGGCCGCGCTGCTGACCGTCGCGCTGGTGTCGGCGGGCATCGGGTTCGCACACGGGCTGCTCATCACCAAGCTGCGCATCCAGCCGTTCGTGGTGACGCTCTGCGGCCTGCTGCTGTATCGCGGGCTCGCGCGCGGCTTCACGGCGGACCAGACCGTCGGTTTCGGCGCGGATTTCAAGGGGCTCCGCACGCTCGCGACGGGCAAGATTCCCATTCCGTTCATCCACGGGTTCGAGATTCCCGCGCCGGTGATCTTCCTGCTCGTTGTCGCGGTGCTCGCGGCGGTGTTTCTGAATCGCACCGTGTTCGGCCGCCACCTGCTCGCGCTCGGCCGCAACGAGGACGCGGCGCGCTACAGCGGCATCAACACCGACCGCATGGTCGTGCTCGCCTACGTCATCAGCTCGTCGCTCGCGGGACTCGGCGGCGTGTTGTTCGTGCTGGATGTCAACTCGGCCCAGCCGGTGGACTTCGGGAACTTCTACGAGCTTTACGCCATCGCGGCCGCGGTGCTCGGCGGGTGCAGCCTGCGCGGCGGGGAAGGCTCCATCCTCGGCGTCATCCTCGGCGCGGCGCTGATGCAGGTGTTGCGGAACATGATCACGCTCGCGACGACGCGGAACAACATCGAGTTTGCGATCATCGGCGCGGTGATCCTCACCGGCGTGATCGCGGATGAACTGGTGAAGCGATTCGCCGCGAAGCGCCGCCTCGCGAGGGAGTCAGCCGAGCACGCCCGCGGGCCGTGATTCCCGGAGAGCATGTGCCGCCGCCCGCCATGCCGCGGATGCCTGCAACCCGCGGGAATCCCGTTGACGGGCTGAAATCGCACCCACTACCGTCAAACCCACGGACCCATCACCGGCCATGACCACCCGACTGCGCGCCATCGCATTCTGCCTCACACTCGCCTTTGCCATGAACGCCGCACCCGCCGCCGCACCCGCCAAGCGCGGCATCACCAGGACGCCGTTCGGCAAGACCGCGGACGGCAAGGCCGTTGACCTCTACACGGTGGTGAACAAGAACGGCCTCACGGCGAAACTCACGACCTACGGCGCGACGCTCACCGAGATGCACACGCCGGACCGCGGCGGCACGTTCGCCGATGTGACGCTCGGCTTCGACAACCTCGAGGCGTATCTCAAGGGCCATCCTTTTTTCGGATGCACCACGGGCCGTTACGCGAACCGCATCGCCAAGGGGGAGTTCAAACTCGACGGCAAGACCTACACGTTGGCGAAGAACAACGGGCCGAATCACCTTCACGGCGGGATCAAGGGCTTTGACAAACAGGTCTGGCACGCGGGTCCGTTCGAGAAGGCCCGCGAGCTGTCCGTGGTGTTCACCTACGTCAGCCCCGACGGCGAGGAAGGCTACCCGGGCACGCTCACGTGCATTGTCATCTACACGCTCACGGATGACGACGAGTTGCGCATCGACTACGAGGCGAAGACCGACAAGGCGACCGTCGTGAACCTGACGAATCACGCGTATTGGAACCTGGCCGGCGCCGGCGAGGGCGACATCCTCGCGCACGAGCTGTTGATCAATGCGAGCCGCTTCACGCCCGTGGACGGGACGAGCATCCCGCTCGGCGAGTTGAAACCCGTCGCGGGCGGGCCGATGGACTTCACGAAGGCGAAACCGATTTCCAGGGACTTCGCCGCGATGACCGGCGCACCCGGCGGGTATGACCACAACTACGTGATCAACCAGGCGCGCCCCGGCGAACTCACGCTCGCGGCCGAACTGCGCGACCCGAAGAGCGGCCGCGTGATGCGTGTCTCAACCACCGAACCGGGCGTCCAACTCTACACCGGAAACTACCTCGACGGCTCGGTGAAGGGCAAAGGCGGGAAAACTTACGCGAAGAACGCCGCGCTCTGCCTCGAGACGCAGCACTATCCCGATTCCCCGAACCGGCCCAGTTTCCCATCCGTGGTGTTGCGCCCGGGAAAGACCTACACGCACACCACCGTCCACAAGTTCTCGGCGCGATAGCCGCGAACCGCCCACGGCATTCTTTTTCATTCCCATTTCGCCGGGTTGCGCTTCAATGCCCGCCCGTGAACTTCGAGGCAGGCCAGTTCATCGCCCGCACCGTGCGCGACATCCCGCGCTCGGGCATCCGTGAGTTCTTCGACCTTGTGCAGGGGCAGCGCGACATCATCTCGCTCGGGGTCGGCGAGCCGGACTTCGTCACGCCGTGGCACATTCGCGAGGCGGCCATCTACGCGCTGGAACGCGGGCGCACGAGCTACACCTCGAACCTCGGCCTGCTCAAGCTGCGCGAAGCCATCGCCCATTACGTCGAGCGCAAGTTCAACGTCAGCTACGACCCGCAGCGGCAAATCCTCGTCGCCGTCGGCGTGAGCGAGGCGCTCGACATCGCGCTGCGGGCCATCATCAACCCTGGCGACGAGGTGCTCTATCACGAGCCGTGTTACGTGAGCTACTCGCCGGGCATCGCGATGACGCATGGCGTGCCCGTGGCCGTGAGCTGCCGGCCCGAGGACCACTTCGCCGTGCGCGCCGAGGCCATCGAGCGCGCCATCACACCGCGGAGCAAGGCGTTGCTGCTCAACTTCCCCACCAACCCCACCGGCGGCACGATGACGCGAGGCGAGTTGCTGAAGATTTCCGAGGTCGTGCTCAAGCACAACCTGCTCGTCATCACGGACGAGATTTACAGCGAGCTGACGTTCGAGGGCGAGCACGTGAGCCTCGCGAGCCTGCCGGGGATGCGCGAGCGCACGATCTTCCTGCACGGCTTCAGCAAGGCGTACGCGATGACGGGCTTCCGCATCGGCTACGCCTGCGGCCCGGCGGAGCTGATCGAGGCGATGATGCGCATCCACCAATACTCGATGCTCTGCGCCAGCATCATCAGCCAGGAAGCCGCGCTCGAGGCGCTCAAGCACGGCGAGACCGATACGGCGGAGATGCGCGAGCAATACCGCGCCCGCCGCAACCTGATCGTGAATGCGTTCAACGCGATGGGCCTTGCGTGCCACCTCCCGCGCGGCAGCTTTTACGCGTTCCCGTGCATCCAGAGCACCGGGCTCACCTCGAAGGATTTCGCGACGCGGCTGTTGAAGGAGGAGAAGGTCGCATGCGTGCCCGGCGGCGCGTTCGGCCCGACCGGCGAAGGCTACCTGCGCTGCTGCTTCGCCACGGCGCTCGATCAGATCGAGGCAGCGTGCGAACGGATGGGCCGGTTTGTGAACCGGGCCCGGGCCTAGCCGCACGCGGATTTACGCAGTTGCACCACCGTCGGCCCGAGGGCTAACTTCCGTTGCCGTGGCAGGGTTTCGGTTTTTCCGGCGAACCCGCTGCAAGGCACCAACGATGACCCTGACTGAAAAACTCCTGGCCCGCGCGTCCGGCAGGGCGCGCGTGCAGGCCGGCGACAATGTGTGGGTGAAGGCCGACGTGCTCATGACGCACGACGTCTGCGGCCCCGGCACCATCGGCGTCTTCAAGCGCGAGTTCGGCCAGCAGGCGAAAGTGTGGGACCGCCACCGCGTCGTGATCATCCCGGATCACTACATCTTCACGGCCGACTCCCTGTCGAACCGCAATGTGGACATCCTCCGCGAGTTCGTGCGCGAGCAGGACATTCCGCACTTCTACGACGTGATCGACGACCCGGCGGGCTCGTGGAAGTTCGACGCGTCGCGCGGCAACCTGAAGCGGCAATACGGTTCCCACTACGCCGGCGTCTGCCACGCCGCGCTCCCGCAGAAGGGCCACACGCGCCCCGGCGAGGTGCTCTTCGGCACCGACTCGCACACGTGCATGGCGGGTGCGTTCAACGAATTCGCCACCGGCATCGGCAACACGGACGCGGGCTTCGTGATGGGCACGGGCAAGCTGCTGCTGAAGGTGCCGGAGACGATGCATTTCCGCCTCGAAGGCAAGCTGCTGCCCGGCGTGATGGCCAAGGACATCATCCTCCATTGCATCGGGGAGATCGGCTTCGACGGCGCGACGTATCGCGCGATGCAGTTCGACGGCCCCGGTGTCGCGAGCCTCTCGATGGATGACCGCATGACGATCGCGAACATGGCGATCGAGGCCGGCGGCAAGAACGGCATCTTTGAGTTCGACGCACGCACGGCCGAGATGGTGGACGCGCGCACCAGGCTCAACGGAACCAAGTCCACCTACGAACCCGTCGAGCGCGACGCGGCCGAGTCGTTCTGCTACGACCTTGTGGTGGACCTGGACAAGCTGGAGCCGACCGTCGCGTGCCATCCCGACCCCGGGCAACGCAAGAAGGCGAAGGACATGGGCGATGTGAAGCTCGACCGCGCCTACGTGGGCTCCTGCACGGGCGGCAAGACGAGCGACTTCATCGAGTTCGCGCGCGTGCTTCGGGGCCGCCGCGTCGCGATCGACACGTTTGGCGTTCCCGCGACTCCCGAGATCGTGCACGACTTGCAGTCCACGCGCTGGGGCGACCGGACGATCTGGCAGATTCTGGAGGACGCCGGCGTGCGCATGACGGAGAACGCCGGTTGCGCCGCGTGCCTGGGCGGACCGGTGGACACGTTTGGCCGCATCAACCAGCCCGGGCTCAAGTGCATCAGCGCGACGAACCGGAACTTCCCCGGCCGCATGGGCCACAAGGAATCGCAGGTGTTCCTCGCCTCGCCCGCGACGGTCGCAGCCAGCGCCATCGCCGGGAAAGTCGCGGACCCGCGGGAGTATTTGCCGGGCTGATCCCCGGAGGACGGCGTCGCGCCGGGGTGTTTCAAAAGGCGTGACCCCTCCCTGCGCCTCGCCTAGCCTTTGTCCATGCATCGCGAGCGGATGGACGCCTTGTGCGAGAAGGGAATCCTCCTGCTCGTGCTCGGCGCGCTCGGTTACGCGCCGCTCGCGATTGGCGCGGTGCGGGCGGTGGACATGGTGGTGCTGCAGTTGATCGCGGCGTCCGTGCTATTGCTCTGGGCGGCGAGGGTGTGGCTCAAGCCCGACTTCCGCCTCCTCTGGCCCCCGGTGTGCAACGCCGTCCTCCTGTTCGTCCTTTACGCGGCGTGGCGGCACAGCAACGCCGACGTCGAATACGTCTCCCGGCTCGAAGTGCTCCGCGTCCTGGTTTACGCCGTGTTTTTCTTCGCCGTGGTGAACAACCTGAACCGCCAGGAGGCGGTGCAGGGCGTCGTCTTTGCCCTCGTGTTCATCGGGCTCGCGCTCTCCATTTACGCCGTGTTTCAGTTCATGACGCGTTCGGAATTCGTGCTCAAGCTTCTCAAGCCGGAAGTGTATGCGAACCGCGCCTCCGGCACTTACGTCTGCCCGAATCATCTCGCGGGTTTTCTCGAGATGGTGCTGCCCCTCGCGCTGGCGTGGACGCTCTCCGGCCGCCTGCCGCACACCAAGAAAATCATGCTCGGCTACTCCGCACTGATGATGGTCGCGGGCATCGGCGTCACGCTGTCGCGCGGCGGCTGGGTGGCGACCATCTCCGGCTTGGTGCTTTTCGGCGCGCTCTACTCGCGACGAAGGAGCGTGCGCCTTCCCGCGCTTGCGTTCCTGATGCTGGTGACGCTGGGTTCGATCTGGTTTGTCAGCACCGCGCAGTATTCCAAGGATCGTTTCAAGGGGCTCTTCCAGTCCGGCAAGTTTGACGATACCCGGTTCCACATTTGGAAACCCGCCGCAAAGATGTGGCTCGACCACCCGTGGACCGGCGTCGGCCCGGGCCACTTCGACGCGCGGTTCGCGCAATACCGGCCCGAGTCGATGCAGCGCAGGCCGGTGCGCGCTCACAACGATTACCTCAACACCCTCGCGGACTGGGGCGTGGTCGGCGCGGGACTTGTGGCCGCAGCGTTCGCGCTGCTCTTCGCCGGGGCGTTGAAGTCGTGGAAATACGTGACGCGTTCGCAGGGCGACCTCGGCGGGAGCCAGGGGAATCGCTCGGCATTCCTGCTCGGCGCGGTGGTTTCGCTCGCGACGTTGCTGGTGCATTCGATGGTGGACTTCAACTTCCACATCCCAGCCAACGCGCTCGTGGCCGTCACCCTCATGGCGCTCATCGCAGGGCACTGGCGCTACGTGCCGGAAGGCGCGTGGATGGCGCTCAAGCCCGCCGCGCGCGCGGCCCTCGGAATCCTGTTCCTCGCGGGGGCGCTGCTGCTGCTCAACCAGTCCATGCAGCGGCTCACGGAGGATTCGCTGCTTCGCCGGGCGACGAAAGTCCGCGAGGCTTCCAATGCCTACATCTCGTGGCACCAACAGGCGCACGAGACGAATCCGAGGAACGCCGACACGGCCTACCAGCTCGGCGAGGCGTTCCGCACGCTGAGCTTCACCGGCGGCGAAGGCTACGAGTTGCTCGCGGATGATGCGATGCGGTGGTTCGCGAAAGCCTCCGCGCTCAACAAGTGGGACCCGTATCCTCTCTTCCGCACCGGCATGTGCCTCGACTGGCTCGGGAGGCACGACGAGGCGGCGACGTGGTTCGAGCGCGCGGCGGCTCTTGCTCCGAACAACTACTTCATCATCGCCCACCTCGGCTGGCACGAGGCGCAAGCCGGCGAATGGGCAAAGGCCATACGCCATTTCGAGCGCTCTCTCGCCCTCGAGTGGAATAACAATCCCGTGGCGGCTTCGTATCTCGAAATCGCGCGGCAACGGTTGAAGGAGGAACAGAAGTGAGTCCGCCGGGCTCAGCGGCGTCGCGGCCCGCAGACACCCGGCTGGACAGGCTTTCCTGCATTCCCGTGAGTTCGATGGCTGCCGCGGCATTGCCGCGCATCCTGGCCGGATTTCCTGCGGCATCTACCCCTATCTTCTGCCGCTGCTCCGCATCGTGCATCCGAAGCTCGATGTGCCCGACACGCTCGGATGGCGGTTCCTCACGGGAACACTTCTTGGGCTCGCAGCCACCGCCCTCGCGGCGGCTTTGCGGAAGTTCTTCGAGGCGGCGCTCATCGGGTTGAAACGCCGCTTCGAATACAAGCTCAAGGAACCCGGTGCCGCGCCGCCGGCCTGAGCCGCGAGCGGCCGTCGTTGCTTCGTCCGGCGGCCGTTGATACGCTCCGCTCACTCAACACGCTCCCACGCATGTCCACGCGCCTCGACGTCCGCAAGACCTACAAGCTCTACATCGGCGGCAAGTTCGCCCGCAGCGAAAGCGGCAAGTCCCTGCCGGCGCACGGTCCCGACGGCGCGCGCCTCGACAACTACTGCTGGGCTTCGCGCAAGGATTTCCGCGACGCCGTGACCGCAGCGCGCGCGGCATTGGATGGCTGGTCCAAGGCCACCGCCTACAACCGCGGGCAGATTCTCTATCGCGCCGCCGAGATGCTCGAGGGCCGGCGCGAGGACCTCGCCCGCGAAGTCTCCCGCTCGCACGGTGTGCCGATGTCGAAGGCTCGCACCGGCGTCGCGACCGTCATCGACCGCCTCGTTCATCACGCCGGCTGGACCGACAAGTATCAGCAAGTCTTCGGCAGCGTGAATCCCGTTGCGACGCCGCACTTCAACTTCACCACGCCCGAGCCGATGGGGGTGGTGGTCGTGCTCGCGCCGGACATCCCCGTCATGCTCCCGCTCGTGTCCCTGCTCGCCCCGGTCATCCTCAGCGGCAACACCGCCGTCGTGCTCGCGTCCGAAAAGGCGCCCCTGCCCGCGCTCACTTTCGCGGAGATTCTCGCCACGAGCGACTTGCCCGCGGGCGTCGTGAACATTCTCGCCGGCCCGCGCAAGGAACTCGTCCCGCACATCGCAAGCCACATGGATGTGAACGCCGTCGTGGACGGCGCGGGCGTGCCGGAACTCAGCGCGCAGCTTCGCGCGGGCGTCGGGACGAACCTCAAACGCTACATCCACCGCCCGCTCGCCGAAGGCGACTGGTTCACCACTCAGGCCGAGGACCCGTATTGGATTCTCGACACCGTGGAATTCAAGACGGCGTGGCACCCGATCGGATTGTGACACGGGTCGGATGAGCGTGAATCGCCCCGGCTGAAGGATCCCGGACTGCGCCCGCGCTTGAAGCAGGACACCACCCACGGCCTGCCCGGCTGGTCTAACCACTACACGGTGGTCGGCGGCGACTGGAGCCGCATGCTCGTCATGCGCGAACATCGCGTTCAAAGGCCAGACGAAGGACGCGGTCATCGCCAGCCGCCGCGCATCGCGCACGCCGCCGCCTGAGCCGCTCGACGTGCTGTTCGAACTGCTCATCGAGCACGGCGGGAGCGTGAGCACCGTTTACGCTCACCATACCGGGGAGGGCATGAACCTCGCCCTCACTGAGGCTCGCGCCGGGAGCTCGCGCCGGGCGTGGATGAAAGTGTTCGCGGACCGTCCGCGGGGTGCGAGTTCAACGCCCGTTGATCGTAATCGGATTGCACCAAAGCTCGTTCTTGTTCGGATCCGCTTGCATGGCGTTGTAATCGGCAAGTTTGATGAAACTCACGCTTCCGCCCATTTGACCGAGTTGCGCGCCGGACAAATGCCGGGCGCTGATGCCTTCGCTGGGGAAGTTGGAGCCGTCATTGAACCAGAAGGCGTTCTGGTCGCCGGTCTCCCAAAAGAGAATGTCGGTCGCTTTGAACGCGGAGAACCGGTGCGAACGGTTCAAGGGCATAAAGTTCCCGTTTCCAAAGGAACACACTGCGCCATTCATGCCGTAACTGGAAATCTGGTTCGGCCGTGTCCACCACGCTGCTTCTCCCGGCTTGGGCGCAAACTTGAAGTCAAAGGGGCAACGATAGATGTTCGAACTCAGCAAGGTTGACCACAAGAGGCTTCCGGTCAGCCGGTAGATGTTCGTGCTTGGAGGCGAGGTCGAATAAACGTCTCCCACCGAGTTGTTCGTGTAAAGCCATCCCGCGATGTTCACGGGTGGGTTTCCGCGGTTCACCACGGGACCCCAGTTCGGGAACGGGATCACGTCATCGGCGTCGGTCGCGTAGAGGTGGACCGCCGTGAGGACTTGCTTGAGGTTGTTCACGCACCCGGCCTGATGCGCCTTGTTCTTCGCCTTGGCGAGCGCGGGAAGAAGCATCCCAGCCAGAATCGCGATGATTGCGATCACAACGAGGAGTTCAATCAGGGTGAAGCCGCGGTTTTGATTCCTGCTCATAGGTCGGAAAGCGATTGGGTTCAGACGCAGCGACGTTTGCCCGGCTTGCAGTTTCAGTCAAACTGATTGTTTCGATGAGTTCCAATCGGGGCGAGTTCCAATCGCCTCGCGCCACGGAGCTTCAGTCGTCAAGCGGGACCAGGGCCTCCGCGGGCAACCCCGCGGTGAGCGTGGCGCCGGGCTGGAACGCGGCGGCGGAAGCGTTCGCGTTCAACCGCTGGGCGCGGAATCGCACGGTTCCCGCGCGCAGCACCAAATCCGTCGTCGCGCCGCTGAAGACGAGTTGCTCAACGCGCACCTCGATTCGATTGAGTGCAGGCACGGCGCCCGTTTCACCGAGGAGGATGCGCTCGGGACGCACGGCGGCTGTGAGACGGGAGCCGGCGGGCCGCGTGCACGGTTCGGGGGTTGAAATCGCGAGTGCCCCGAGGGGAGTCGCGAGCGTGAGAGTGGACCGGGTGACGCACTCGACGGTGCCCTCGATGAGATTGCACGCGCCGAGGAATTGCGCGACGAAGCGCGTCCGCGGACGCTCGTAAATGTCCGCGCCCGGGCCCGTCTGGGCGATGCGGCCTGCGTTCATGACGGCGATGCGGTCGCTGAGCGCGAGCGCCTCCTCCTGGTCGTGTGTGACGTGGATGAACGTGATGCCAAGCCGCCGGTGAAGGGCGCGGAGGTCGGCCTGCAGCTCGCGGCGGAGCTTGAGGTCGAGCGCGCCGAGCGGTTCGTCGAGGAGCAGCACTTGCGGCTCGTTAACCAGGGCGCGGGCGAGCGCGACGCGCTGCTTTTGTCCGCCGGAAAGCTGCGACGGCTTCCGCGCGGCAAGTTCGGCGACTTGCGCGAGGTCCATCACGTCGCGAACACGCCGGTCCAGTTCGGGGCGCGCGACTTTTTTCATTCGGAGGCCGAAGGCGATGTTGTCGCGCACGTTCAGGTGCGGGAAGAGTGCGTAACTTTGGAAGACGGTGTTGACGGGCCGGCGGTGTGCCGGGAGTTGGAGCGCCTCGGCTCCGGCAATCTGCAGCGAGCCGGAGTCGGGCTGGTCGAGGCCGGCGATGATGCGCAGGAGCGTGGTCTTGCCGCAGCCCGACGGGCCGAGCAGCGCGAAGAACTCGCCGCGCCGGACTTCGAGCGAGACGCCGTCGAGGGCGGTGACGGACTGAAATCGCCGGACGAGGGAGACGGCGCAGACCGCGGGCGCGTCCGGGTTCACGGGCTGCGGAGGGTTTTCACGAACGTCTGCAAGTCGTCGTATTGCGCGCCGTTGAGCTTGGCCTTGCCGCGCATGCTGCCGAGCGTGTTGGCCCACGCGGTCGCGCTGTAAAACGCGGGGTCGTAGAGCCGGTGGCACTCGGTGCAACTGCTCAGGAAGACCTCGCGCCCGCGTTGGATGGACTTCGCGCTCAGTCCGGCTTGGAAGTTCGCCACGACGGGTGTCACGTCCTTCGGCGGGTCGTCATCTGGCTTCGAAGCGGAACCCGCCGGATTCGAGCGGACTGGTTTCCCGGCGGGCGGATCTTCCGTGCCCGCGGAGTGCTTCGCGCGTTTCGCGAAGAACGCGGCCGCGGTTCCGCCGATGGCAATGAGCGCGATGACGACCACGGCAAGGACTCGTGCGCGGCGGGACTTGCGGGGTGCGGTGGTGGAGGAAGGAGGCTCGTCTGCGTCGCTCGTGCCGGCGGGTTCGGCTGGTTGGAGGAAGGTGTCCTTCCCGCAAAGCGGGCACGCGGCGATGGCGCCGGTGTCTGGCGCATCGAACTCGATGTTGCCGCCGCATTGATCACATCGGCCATTCAAGGGTGCGCTCATGAGTGATGCCGTTCACGCGAAGTCTCTCACTTCCCTTCGCCGGGTGCCAGCACACAGCGGAAACCGTAAAGCCCGCCTCGCGCGTCGGGGACGTTGGGAAAGCGGTTCGCCGAAAGCAGGCTCGTGGTGTCCCAGAAAACCCACGGCGCGCCGCGCAGCACCTTGTATTTGCGGCCGCCGCCGTCCTCGTTGAGGCGCTTGTCTTCCATCCGGATTTCCTTCGGGTTCATGTCCTTCACATACCAATCCTGCACCCACTCGAAGGCGTTGCCGCCGAGGTCGTGCAGGCCGTGCGCGTTTTCGGCGAAGCTCCCGACGGGCGCGGTGTTGTCGCCGGTCTCGGGTTTGTAGCCGGGCAGCGACTTCAAGTCGGCGCGCTTCGGCCACGACTTTCCCCACGGGAAACGGTCCGGCCCGATCGCGGCGTCCCACTCCTTGTCGGACGTGAGCCGGTAGCGGTCCTTCGCGCCGATGCGGCCGTCCTTGCGTTCCTTCTCGGTGAGCCATCGGCAGAAGGCCGCGGCTTCCTCCCACGACACGTTGGTGGCCGGGTGATTCGTGCGCGCGAGCCAGCCCGTGCCCGACCAGTCGCGCGGGCCCTTGCTCTCGACGAAAGCCATGTAGTCCTGCACGCGCGTTTCCCAGATGCTCACGAGCACCGACGTGCCGGCGACAGGGACGAACTTCATCCCGAGCGTGTTGACGAAGGGCTGTGCCTTGGTGGCCTTGAAGCCGGATGCGGCGGGCTTCGACGTCGATGGCTTCGCTTCCGGCGCGGTGGCCTTCGAGTCGCCGCCGGAGCGTTTGCACGCGACGGGCGAAGCCGCGAGCATGAGCGCGGCGAACACCGGCCGGAAGGAGGACAGGCTGGCCATCGGCTGAAGTTTGCGAACCGCGGGCGGGGCGGCGAGTGAAAACTGCGGCGTGCTTGCGTTTCGCGCAACCCGTCTTAAACTCCCGGCACACTTCCGATGGCCCAAGCGCATTCCAACAAGCCGCGCGTGCTCGCCGTGGACGACACGCCCGACGCGCTCAAGCACCTGCGCCTGGCGCTGCGCAACGCCGGCATGGACGCCTTCACCGCGCAGACCGGCCAGGCGGCGATCGACTTCCTGAACCGCGAACTGGTGGACGTGATCATCTCCGACGTCACGATGCCGGGCATGGACGGCTACGAGCTGTGCCGGCAGGTGAAGTTTCAGGACCGCACCAAGCACATCCCGGTGCTGTTCCTCACGGCCAACGTGCAGCAGGAAGACCGCGCGCGCGGCATCGAGGTCGGCGGACTCGACTACGTGACCAAGCCGCTGGACCACGGCGAATTCAACGTGCGGCTGCGCGTCGCGCTCACCATCGCGCAACTCCAGAACACCCTCGCGATCGCGCAGGCCGCGCCCGCGCAACTCGAAGCCGAAGCCGCCGCCCTGCGGCAGCGCATCGCCGATTCGCAGCCGGGCATCCTCGCGTCGCACTGGCACTCCCACTTCGGCCGGCTCGCGGGCGAACTGCTTCAGGAAGTGCAGCCGCCGTTGACCGGCGCGATCCTCGGCGTGCAGCGGATTTCCGTGATCGAACGCGTGCCCGAGGAAGTGCGCGACCGGTTGAGCCTCGTGGACGCGGACTTCCGCCGCGTGAACGAAAAGCTCCGGCGGCTCATGCTCGTCGGCGCGCCGAGTCGCACGCCGCGCGTGATCTACCTCGCGGAGTTTGTGCAGGACCTCATCCACCTGATGGCGTCTCAACTGCGCCGATACAACGTGCTCATTACGACGGAATTCGACCCCACATGCCAGTGGCGCGGCATGCCCAGTGAGCTGGGCAAAGCCTTCCTCTACCTGCTCAACAATGCGCTCGAAGCGCCGTCCGACCTCGAAAAGGCCCACGTCCTGATCCGAGTCGAGCAGAGCGAAGAACGGCAGTTTATCCGCATCGCCGACAACGGGCCCGGCGTCCCGGAGGACCTCAAGCCGCGCATTTACGAGTCCTTCTTCACCACCAAGGGGCCGCCGCACACCGGCGCCGGGCTCTACCTTGCCAGTGCCATCGTGCGCGCAGCGAACGGAACCATCGACCTCGAATCGCCCTCGGGCGATTGGGGTGCCCTGTTCAGCATCAACCTGCCGTCGAACATGTCCACCAAGCTCGCCGCGCCGCTGATTCCCGAGGGCGAGGAGAGTTCAGTCGCCGCGGTTTGAATCCGGCGTGACCGGGGAGGGCGCGGAAGTCTTGAACAAGCGGCGCGGCGCGGACATCCTCTCCCCGATGCTCACCGACTTCCTCTGCAGGGCTCGCGCCCGCGTCGTGCACACCTTCGTTGCGGCGTTGCTTGCCACGACCCCCTTCGCGCAGACGCAACCAGCCAAGCCCGCCGCCGAGCCCGCCGCCGCCGCCCCGCTTCCGCCCGGTCATCCCGGCTACGTCACCGGACGCCGCACACGCGACGGCATCGGCAAGTATTTCCTCGGCCGGGAAATTGCGCACTTCATGACCCACCACGGCGCCGAGTGGCTCGAGCGCCCCGAGCGCGAGAAGGAGGAGCGCCCCGACCTGCTCATGACCGCGCTCGCGCTCAAGCCCGGCGACGTCGTCGCCGACATCGGCTGCGGCACCGGCTATTACAGCTGGCGCGCGGCGGAAAAGGTCGGACCCAGGGGAAAAGTCATCGGCGTGGAAATCCAGCAGGAGATGCTCGACCTGCTCGCGAAGAAGATGGCCGAGCGCAAGGTCACCAACGTCTCCGGCCACCTCGGCACCACGACCGACCCCAAGTTGCCGCCTGCGAGCGTGGACGTGGCGTTGATGGTGGACGTGTATCACGAATTCGATCACCCGTTCGAGATGACGCAGGCCCTCATCAAGTCGCTCAAACCCGGCGGCCGCATCGTCTTCGTGGAATTCCGGCTCGAGGATCCCGACGTGCCGATCAAGCTCGTCCACAAGATGAGCGAGGCGCAGGTCCGCAAGGAGATGGCCGTGCACCCGCTCGAATGGGTCGAGACCAACAAGTCGCTCCCGTGGCAGCACGTGATCGTCTTTCGGAAGAAGTAGCAGCCACCGACGCACCCGGCTACCGTCGCCCCGGCAGTGCGTGCGTTGCTCCCTCACCACACAGCAGCGTGATTCGCGCCTCGATGAGTTTCACGCGCGCCGCCTGCCGTGAGACCGACCCAACCGCGCCGCTGCCGCAGGATTCGAATTCCCGTGAGCCGGCGCGGGCAGCCGCGCGGGGATGAATTCGGTTGTCTCCACCGCACATCCCTTGCACAGTGAAGTGCATCAACGCAACATCCCATCCGACCGATCCTGCAACGCGCCGGCGCCGGCGAAGCCCGGTGGTTCCGCCGGTTGCCGGGCTCTGCGCTCTCGCGCTTTGCGCCTCGCTGCTCGCGGGGTGCGAGCGCGCCGCGTTCGCGCAAGGGAAGCAGAAGTCACCCGAGGTCGTCACCGCCCCGCCCGCGCCTGCCCGGGCTGTGAAGACGGCCCTCGTCGGCATGCACCCGATGGAACGCGTCGTGTCCGTCGTCGCCACGCTCGCCGCGCAGGACCAGGCCACGCTGAGCGTGAAAGTGCCCGGCGTCGTGCAGAGCCTCACCGTCGACCTGGGCAGCACCGTGAAGCAGGGCGACATCATCGCCCGCATTGACCCGCGCGACTACGAGCTTCGGCTCAAGCAGGCCGATTCGCTGCTCGCCCAGGCGCGCGCGCGGCTTGGGCTCCCGCTCGACGGCGACGACGACCGCGTGGACGCCGAGCAAACCAGCCTCGTGAAGCAGAACCGCGCCGCCGTCGAGGACGCCCGCAAGTCCCGCGACCGCGCGGACGGACTTTTCAAGGCGAAGATTCTCCCGGAGCAGGACTTGGAAGCGGCGATGTCCGCCTACGAGATCGCCGCGACGCGGTTGCAGGATGCGCGCGAGGAAATCCGCACCCGCGTCGCGCAGCTTCGGCAGCGGCGCGTCGAGGTCGAGATCGCGCGGCAGCAACACGCCGACGCGACGCTCACCGCGCCGTTCGACGGCGTGGTGAAGGAACGCCGCGCGAGCGTCGGCGAATTCCTCAACGCCGGTTCGCCGGTGGCGACTCTCGTGCGGATGGATCCGCTCCGGCTCCGCATCGAGGTGCCCGAGCGGGAGGCCCCGCGCGTGCGCGCCGGGCAACCCGTCCGCCTCACGGTGGACGGCGACACAAACCTTTACTCCGGCGTGCTCAAGCGCTTGAGCCCGTCCATCGTCGAGCAAAGCCGCATGTTGCTCGCCGAGGCGGACGTGCCGAGCCTCGGGCGGCTCCGGCCGGGCGCGTTCGCGCGCGTCGAGATCGTCGTCGAGGAGAAATCCCCCGCCGTCACCATCCCGCGCAACGCGCTGGTCGTGTTCGCCGGCATCGAGAAGGTCTTCCTCATCAAGGACGGCAAGGCCGCGGAGAAGAACATCCTCACCGGCCGGAGGAACGGCGAGTTCATCGAGGTGCCGGGCGGATTGAAGCCCGGCGACCTGGTCGTGCTCGACCCGGGCAACCTGCAGAACGGCGCAGCCGTGACGCCCGACTCCGGGGCTCCGCCATCCGGACCGGGCCGGGAGAAGAAGACCGCCGGCCCGTGAAGCGTTAGTCCATGCAAAAACTCGCCGAGATCTGCATCAAGCGGCCCGTCTTCGCGACGATGATCGTGATGGCGCTCGTCGTCGTCGGCGTGGCGGGCTACTTCCATCTCGGCGTGGACCGCACGCCGCCGGTGGACATCCCGACGGTGTGGATTGCGATGCGCGTGCCCGGCGCGTCGCCGACGGAAATGGAGACGCTGGTCGCGCAGCCCATCGAGGAACAGGTCAACACAGTCGAGGGCATCACGGAGCTTCGCAGCATTTCGTCGGTCGGGACCGCCTTCATCATCATCAACTTCGACCTGCGCCGCAAAGTCGCCGAAGCCACGGAGGACGTCCGCAATCGCATCGCGCTGCTCGGCGACGAACTCCCGCGCGACGTTGACCCGCCGATGGTGTCGAAGTTTGACTCCGACCGCTCGCCGGTGATGTCGCTCGCGCTCACCGGCCCGCGCTCGCGCCGCGAACTCACGGAGCTCGCGGAGAAGATTGCAAAAGTCCATCTCGAGCGCGTGCTCGGCGTCGGTGAAGTCGAGGTCCGAGGCGGATTGCACCGGGCCATCAGCGTGTGGATCGATGCCGACCGGCTCGCGGCCTACCAGATACCGGTCACCGACGTCCGGAACGCCATCGCGCGCCAGAACGTCAACATCCCCGGCGGCAACGTCACCGACCCCGTGCGCGAGCAGACGCTCCGCACCGTCGGCCGCGTCACCGACCCGGCGGAGTTCAACGACATCGTCATCGCCACGCGCAACGGTTCGCCCGTCCGCGTGCGCGACGTCGGCTGGGCGGAGGACGGCACCAAGGAGCAGCGTTCCATGTCGCGCCTCAACGGGCAGGAATCCGTCTCGCTCGAGATCCGACGCCAGTCCGACGCGAACGCCGTGAACGTGATCGAGGGCGTGAAGACAAAGCTGCCCTACGTGGCGTCGCAACTGCCGGCCGACGTGCGCTTCGAGGTGATCGAGGACCAGTCGCGCTACATTTACGAGGCGCTGCACGAGATCAAGGCGCACTTGATCCTCGGCAGCCTGCTCGCGAGCCTCGTGGTGTTTGCGTTCATGCGAAGCTGGCGCGCGACGATCATCGCCGCCATCGCCATCCCGGCGTCGGTCATCTCGACCTTCGGCATGATGTGGGCGATGAACTTCACGCTCAACAGCGTGACGATGCTCGCGCTGGTGCTCATGGTCGGCATCGTCATTGATGACGCCATCGTCGTGCTCGAGAACATCTTCCGCTTCGTCGAGGAGAAGGGGATGGACTCCTTCACCGCCGCGCGCGAGGCAACCAAGGAAATCGGGCTCGCGGTGCTCGCGACGACGCTGAGCCTCGTGGTGATTTTCGTGCCGGTGTCGTTCATGTCCAGCATCGCGGGGCGGTTCCTGTTCCAGTTCGGCATCACGGCGGCGGTGGCGGTTCTTGTGAGCCTGCTGGTGAGCTTCACGCTCACGCCCACGATGAGCGCGCGGCTGTTCAGCCTCGGCAGGGTGAAGGCGGGCCGGCACGGCGGGCCGAAGTCGCGGGGCGGCTTCTACTCATGGATTGATCGCGCCTACATGGCGGTGCTGGGCTTCTCCATGCGGCAACGCTGGATCGTCGTCGTGCTCGCCGCGGGCGTGATGGCGACGAGCTTCCCGCTCTACAAGGTGCTCAAGCAGGAATTCACGCCGGGCAACACCGACGAAGGGGAACTCGAGATCAGCTTCACCGCCCGGGAAGGCACGAGTCTCGCCGCGATGGACGAGGTCACGCGCGCCGCCGAGGCCATCGTGAGCCAGATGCCGCAAATCAAGCTCGTCCTCGCGAGCACCGGCTCCAGCCGCATGGGCGGGCCGAATTACGCCCGCCTCTACTGCCGCCTCGTGCCGCACAAGGAGCGCACGTTCCACTGGCGCCGGCTGTTTTCGTCCAGCCCGATGGATGCCTTCAAGGGCAACTACTCGCAGCGCGACGTGGCGCAGGAAGCGCGCAAGCGGCTCCGGGCGATTCCCGGCGTGCGCATTTCCGTCCGCGCCGGCTCCAGCTCGATCAGCCTCGGCGGGCCGAGCTACGAGATTGACTTCAACATCCTCGGCCCCGAGCTCGAATCCCTCGCCGTCTACGCGGAGGAACTGCGCAAGAAGTCCGCGGACCTCGGCATCGTGGACGCCGACACCACGCTCAAGCTCGACAAGCCCGAACTGCGCGTGGAGATCGACCGCGCACGCGCCGCGGCGCTCGGCGTGGACGTGCAGGACATCGCGAGCGCGCTGCGCATCATGGTCGGCGGCGACGACCGCGTGTCGCGCTTCCGCGACCTGAGCGTGGGCGACGATTACGACGTGCAACTGCGCGTGAAGGACGGCGGCCGCAACGACGCCAGCACGATCTCACGCCTCTACGTTCCCCGCCACGATGGCGGACTTGCGCGGCTCGACAACCTCGTGCGCATCGTGCCCGGCACGACCGCGTCGCGCATCGACCGCCTCGACCGCCAGCGGCAGGTGAGCCTGCGCGCGGGCATCGCGCCGGGCTACGCCTTGCGCGACCGCCTCGACGCGCTCAACAAGACCTTCCATGAGATGAACCTGCCGCCGACTTACACGACGAAAGTCTCCGGCCGCGGGCGCGAGCTCGAGAACACCTTCCGCGAATTCCTGTGGGCATTCCTGCTCTCGGTCATCTTCATGTATATGATCCTCGCGTCGCAATACGAGAGCCTCGTCCACCCGTTCACCATCCTGCTCTCGCTGCCGCTGTCGCTGCCGTTCGCGCTCTTCTCGCTGTGGATCAGCGACAACTCGCTCAACCTCTACTCTGCGCTCGGCCTGCTCGTGCTCTTCGGCGTGGTGAAGAAGAACGCCATCCTCCAGATCGACCACATGAACAACCTCCGCCGGCAGGGCATGGAGCGATTGCAAGCCATCCTGCTCGCCAATCGCGACCGGCTGCGGCCCATCCTGATGACCACGCTCACGCTCGTGGCCGGCATGCTTCCGCTCGCCGTCGGCACGGGTCCCGGCGCCGAGGAACGCCGCGCGGTCGCCGTGGTGGTGATCGGTGGACAGTCCCTCTGCCTGCTGCTCACGCTGCTCGTCACACCCGTCGCCTACTCGCTGCTCGACGACATCGGCGGATTGTTTCAATGGAAGAAACTCGCGCGCAAAGCCAGCGGCCACGGTGAAGGCGGCGCGGAACCGCGCGCCAGGCACGAACCCGCGCCCGCCGTCCCGGAGCGGCTGGAACCCGTGGTGAAGCGCCAGGCGGACTTGGGAAGCGGCGCGGCGACAAGCACGCCTTGAGCTTGATCTGCTTCCGATTCTTCCCGTGACCGGCCACTACCGCGCCAGCGCCACGCTGCCCGCGGGCTTGAGGATGCTCTCGGCGGCGGGAATCTGGTAGAGCCGGAGCACGCGGTCGGTGGCGGCTTTCATCCCGGCGGCGTCGAGCACCATGCGGCGCAGACCGTCGCTCCGCATGAACTCGATCACGTGATAGCCGTCCTGCGGGAACTTGAGCGCCTCCTGCACGTCGGCGACTTTGCTCACTTTCCGGGCGTTCACGGTGTCCACCACGAGGAAGCGGCCGTCGGTGTAGCCGAGGTTGTAGGGGTCGGGCAGCACGAGCGAGAGGAACACGAGTGAGGGGCGCTCCTTGGTCGGGTTTTCCTTGTTGAAGTAGTTCAGGCGAAATGGCGCGACGCGTTTCCAGTCCGCGCCGAAGCCGCGGAGGTAGGCGTTTGAGAGCGGCTGGAACACGAGCCCGCCGGCGATGAGATACTCGGGCGCCTGGTCGAAGAGGTGTTCGGGCAGGAGCTTGTGCGAATACTCGACGCGCGGGAGGCGATACTTCACGTCGAGCAGTTTGCCGTCGCGCCAGATTTTCATGCGGACCTCGTCGCCGGCGAACTTCCGCCGGGTTGCGAGGTTCTCGATCATCAGCGGGCCGCAGTCGGGGTCCACGTAGAAGCCCTGCAAGTCCACGTCGAACCCCTCGACTTGCAGGATGAGGTCGCGCGGTTGCAGCACGGGTTCGTCGCCGGCGACGGGCGGCACCTCGATGACGACCACGCCGCGGGACTCGCCGTCGAGCTTGAGGTGTTTGTGAACCTCGGGGTTCTCGGTCGGCTGCCACACGAACGGGAAGTAGCCCAGGCCACGGAAGCCGCCTTTGCGCCGCGCGTCGAGGATGGGCGCGATGAAGCTCGCGGGAATGACGCGCACGTTGTTGCCGGTCTGCGCGCTGGCGATGCCGGTGACCTTGCGGCCGGAAACGAGCGGCTCGGCCCAGCCGACGGCGTTCATTTCCGTGCCGACGTCCATCTGCAGGTGGTTGATGAAGGTGAGCCGGCCGTCGTCCACGTTGAACTGGTTGAACTCGGCCTTTCGAGTTTCAAGCGTGCCGTTTTTCCAGCGGATGAGCTGGAGGTTTTCGCGCACGGGCTTGGGCGCGAGCTCGGCGGGCTTGAGGCCCTGCCAGAAGCCGGCGTCGTCGCACGAGAGCACGGCGAGGTTGGCGTGGTAATCAATCCACTCGAGCTTGCCGGCGACCCATTTGCCGCGGCCGTTCTTTTGGAGGCGCAGCACGGTGAGGTCGTTGAGTTCCTCGGCGGTGGTGAGCAACTCGCGGGGGCCGACGACGAGCGCGGACTTCTGGACGGTGCGCGAGCGGCGCTGCCACGGCTGGAAGTGGTCGTGTTGCTGGTGCGTGGCTTCGAGCGTGACGAGGCTGGCGTCCCACTTCGGCGCGGATTGGGAATGGCCTGCAACCAGTGACCCGTGAGCGGCGAGGGCCCAAGACGCGATGGCGAGGAAGGCGCGGCGGCTTCCGGCCCGGACTTTCGAAGCTGGGCATGGGGTGTTCATTTCTCGTTTCAAATGCGTCGCGGGGTTTCTCGACGAGCGGTCGTCGTTCACAACCTCCGGTCCTTCATGATGCTGTAGGTCTTGAGGATGTCGGCGTTGGCTTTCTCGGCCTCCTCGCGGCTGAGGCACTCGAGCGTGTTCTTGGGCATGAACTCGAACACGTGCTGGGTGCCCTTCGCGGACTCGAGCGCGCGGATGACGTCCTCGAGCCGGTCGACCTGGATGCCGTTGATGCGGTCCACGAGCGCGCGGCCGGGCACGCGGAAGTTGGCGTTGGCCGGATGCTGGAGGACTTGGGTGAGCACGATGGGCTCGGGCCGCGAGGAGCCGGGCGATTCGAAGCGGCGATACATCAGGTTATAGATCAACTCGGAGCTTGCGGCGTCGCTCCAATTGCGGCCGAAGGTTTTCAGGTAGTCGAGGCTCAGCGGCGTGAAGACAAGCCCGCCGTAGACGAAGTAGCGCGGCGGCGTGTCGTGTTGGTTGCCGGTGCGCGTGTCGTTCGTGCTGACTTGCATCGGCACCGACAGCGTGAGTTCGCTTCCGGCGCGCCAGACTTTCACCGGCACGGCGTCGCCGTGCTGCGCACCCTGGAACGCCACGGCCATCTGCACGCGATTTCCCTGGTAGAGCACCGTGCTGTCGCTGCCGATGGTGTAGCCGCCGACTTGCAGCACCACGTCGTCGAGCCGCAACGCCTTCGCCGCGTCGGTCGTGTCGAAGAGGTTGTCCACGCGCGCGCCCACGGCGTTGTCCGGAAGTTTGAGGAAGCGGCGATACGCCGGGTTCTGCATCGGAACGAAGCGCGCGCCCGTGGACGGAAACCCGTGATACTTGCCGTCCTCGATGTCCTTGAGGAAATGCTGGATCACCGGCGGCGGGATGAAGAAGCCGGCGTTTTCGAGTCCGGGCGTGCCTTGGAACGCGACGCCGACGACCTTGTCCTCTTGAATCACCGGGCCGCCGCTGTTGCCGGGGTTGATCGCGGCGTCGGTTTGCACGGCGAGGAACGAGCGGTTGCCCCCGTGCACGTAAGGCTGCACCTCGATGCGCGACACCACGCCGCGTGTGTAGGAGATTTGCTCGCCGCCGGCCGGGTAGCCATAGGTGACCACCGTTGAGCGGACCTTGGGCAACTCGCCGACTTCCAGCGCCTCGAGTCCGCTGAAGAAATCCGCGCCGTCCACCTCGAGCACCGCGAGGTCGCAATCATGCCCGATGAACGCCACTCGCGCGAGATACGGCCGCGGGTCCTGATGCTTGCGGATGAGAATCTGCCGCGCCCAGCTCACCACGTGCGCGTTGGTCACGATGCGCCGGCCGCGGATCACGAAGCCCGTCCCCGTCCCGCGCCGCACGCTGTCGAAGCGCCACGGCGCATCCCACGACGGCGTCTGGCTGAAGGTGATGATCTGCACGACCGACCGCTCCGGTTCCTCGGCCGCGAGCGGGTGGACGCCGGGCAACAGCGCGACAACGAAGGCGGACACGCATCGGGAAATGAAATTCACGCGGCGAAGATGTGGGTGCGGTTTGCGAGGGTCAAGCACTTTGGCCGGAAGCTGGGACTCGTCCGGGCATCACCTCGCGCTTGCGGAAGAATCGACGGTGCGGCTACGGTTCGAGGCGACCGCACTCCGTTCGTTCGCCGGAATGGCGTCGTCTTGAATGACGCGAGAATCCGCGGGGTCAAAGTGGTTGCCTTTATGACGAGACTTGAGACTCGAATCGTCCGCGTCGTCCTGCTCGTGCTGCTGGCCGCACCCGGCTCCACCCGCGCCCCGGCTGCCGCGGCGCGCAAGGTGGACTACAACCGCGACATCCGCCCCATCCTGTCGGACAACTGCTACGCCTGCCACGGCCCGGATGAGAAGAAGCGGAAGGCCAAGCTCCGCCTCGACACGCAGGACAGCGCGCTCGCCAATCGCGACGTCAAGCCCGCGATCACGCCGCGGAATCTCAAGCAGTCCGGGCTCTGGCACCGCATCACGACGAAGGACCCGGACGACCTGATGCCGCCCGCCGAGTCGCACAAGAAACTCTCGCCGCACCAAATCGCGTTGCTCAAGCAGTGGATCGAGGAGGGCGCGACTTTCAAAGGCCACTGGTCGTTCACCGCGCCGGTGATGCCGGCGGTGCCGAAAGTGCAAAGTGCAAAGTTCAAGGTTCAAAGCCCGATCGACAACTTCATCGCCGCCAAGCTCGCCGAGAAAGGCCCCGGCAATTCGCCCGAGGCCAGCCGCGAGATTCTCATCCGCCGCGTGACGTTCGATCTCACAGGCTTTCCGCCCACGCCCGCCGAGGTGGACGCGTTCCTCGCCGACAAATCACCCGACGCCTACGAGCGCGTCGTGGACCGCCTGCTCAAGTCGCCACGCTACGGCGAGCACATGGCGCGTTACTGGCTCGACGCCGCGCGCTACGGCGACACGCACGGGCTGCACCTCGACAACGAACGATCCATCTGGCCGTATCGCGACTGGGTGGTGAAAGCCTTCAACGACAACCTGCCGTTCGACCAGTTCACGGTCTGGCAGCTTGCGGGCGACTTGCTGCCGAATCCCACGCAGGAGCAGCTCGTCGCCACGGGCTTCAACCGGTGCAATGTCACCACCAGCGAGGGCGGCAGCATCAATGAGGAGTTCATCTTCCGATACGCCGTGGACCGCGCCGAGACCACCGCCGCGGTGTGGATGGGCCTGACCGCGGGCTGCGCCGTCTGCCACGACCACAAGTTCGACCCCATCACCTCGCGCGACTTTTACTCCCTCTACTCGTTCTTCCACAGCAGCGCGGATCCCGCGATGGACGGCAACATCCTGCTCACCGCGCCGATCCTCAAGCTCACGTCACCCGAGCAGCAGAAGAAGCTCGACGACTTCGACGCGCAGCTCGGCGCAATCGACCAACGCATCAAGGCCGCGCTCGCAAAGGTCACTTACACCGACCCCGCGTCCGTCACGTCCGCCACGCCGGTGAAGCGCATCGAGGCGGTGTGGGTGGACGACGACTTCCCCGCCGGCGCGAAGCCGGGCCTCAATCCCGATACGCCCGCGCTGACGTGGGTGACGGGGAAAGACGCCAGGGTTTTCGCCGGGAACCGCGCCATCCAGCGCACCGCGACCGGGCTCGCGCAGGATTTCTTCAATGGCATCACGGCGCCGTTCAGCGTGCCCGCGGGCGGCACGTTCTACGTGCACGCATTCCTCGATCCGGCGAATCCGCCGAAGGCGATCATGGTGCAGTTCCACACGACCACGTGGTCGCACCGCGTCGTGTGGGGCGACCCGGACGCGATCGAATACGGCAGGAAAGGCACGCCCGAGAAGCAACCGCTCGGCGCATTGCCTAAGTCAGGCGAGTGGGTGCGCCTCGAATTCCCCGCGTCGAAACTCTCGCTCGCGGCGGGCACGAAGATTGACGGCGTCGCGTTCACCCAGTTCGGCGGCACGGTCACGTGGGACAAGCTCGGCGTCGTGGCCGAGACCGACCCGCGCAAGGACCCGACCGAGTCGCTCGCCGTGTGGCTGAAGGAAAACCAGGGCAAGGCGCTCAACAACGTGCCCGATGACGTGAAGCGGCTCTTCCGCTCCGTAAAGCCCGAGGACCGGAAGCCCGCGGAGAATCAGCGCCTTCGCGACTATTATTTCGAGTTCGTCTGCAACGCGACGAAGCCCGCCTTTGCCACGCTGCACAAGGAGAAGGATCCCGTCGCCAAGGCGCGCGAGGAGTTCGACAAGGCCATCCCCGCAACCTTCATCTGGAAGGACCTCGAAAAGCCGCGCGAGAGTTTCATCATGGTTCGCGGCCAATACAACAAGCCCGGCGAGCGCGTGGTTCCAAACACGCCGGCCTTCCTGCCGCCGCTGCCGAAGGCTGACACGACGAACCGCCTCGCCTTCGCCAGGTGGCTCGTGTCGCCGGAGCATCCGCTGACCGCGCGCGTGACCGTGAACCGCGTCTGGCAGCAGTTTTTCGGCACGGGCCTCGTGAAAACCGCGAACGACTTCGGCGCGCAGGGCATGCCGCCGTCCCATCCGGAACTGCTTGACTGGCTTGCGGTGACGTTCCGAGAGCAGTCGTGGGACACGAAGCGCTTCGTGAAGATGCTCGTGATGTCCGCGACTTACCGGCAGGATTCGAAAGCCACGCCAAAGCTGCTCGCCGCCGACCCGGAGAACCTGCTCTACGGACGCGGCCCGCGCTTCCGCCTCGACGCCGAGGTCATCCGCGACACCGCGCTCTACGTGAGCGGCCTGCTCGTGCCCACGATGGGCGGCAAGGGCGTGCGCCCCTATCAGCCCGACAACATCTGGGAGCCCGTCGCCTACTCGGGCAGCAACACCAAGACCTACAAACGCGACACGGGCGACGCCTTGTATCGCCGCAGCCTCTACACCTTCTACAAGCGCACCGCGCCGCCGCCGGCGATGACGACCTTCGACGCGCCGAGCCGCGAGCAGTTCTGTGTGCGACGCGAGCGCAGCAACACGCCGCTTCAGGCCCTGAACTTGCTGAACGACATCCAATACGTCGAGGCTGCGCGGGCGTTCGGCCAGCGGATGATGAAGGAAGGCGGCGCGACCACGGGCGACCGCATCGCGTGGGCGTTCCGTTTCGCGACCTCGCGCGCGCCGACGAAGGCCGAGCTCGCCGTGCTCTACGACACCTTTTTCGGCCAGCTTGCGAGCTACAAGGCAAGCCCCGACGCGGCGAAGAAGCTCATCACCTTCGGCGACTCCAAGCCCGACGAGGCGCTCGACCCCGCCGAGCTCGCCGCCTACACGCTCGTGGCGAACATGCTGTTGAATCTGGACGAAGCCGTGACAAAGAACTGAACACTTTCCCATGAGCCCTCTCAACGACTACCTCGCCCATCACACGCGCCGTCAGTTCTTCCGCAGCGCGGGACTGAGCGCAGGCGCCATCGCGCTCGCGACGATGGAATCACCGCTCGCCGCAGCCACGAAGAAGAACGGCATCGCCCGTGTCCATCCCGCGCTCGCCGGTTTGCCGCACATTGCGCCGAAGGCCAGGCGGTTGATTTACCTGCACATGAACGGCGGGCCGTCGCAGATCGACATGTGGGATTACAAGCCCAAGCTCGAGGCGAACTTCGACAAGGACTTGCCCGATTCGATCCGCATGGGCCAGCGCATCACCACGATGACCAGCGGCCAGGCGCGCCTGCCGGTCGCGCCCTCGATGTTCAAGTTCGCGCAACATGGCCAATGCGGCACGTGGGTCAGCGAGCTGCTCCCGTGGACGGCGAAGGTCGCCGACGATCTTGCTGTCCTCCGCAGCATCCACACGGAGGCGATCAACCACGACCCGGCGTGCACCTTCGTGATGACCGGCAGCGAGGTGCCCGGCCGCGCGAGCCTCGGCTCTTGGCTCAGCTACGGGCTCGGCAGCGAAAACAACGACCTGCCCAGCTTCGTCGTGCTCACGCCGAGCTGGTCCAGCGGCGCGGCGGCGCAGGCGCTTTTCACGCGCATGTGGAACAGCGGCTTCCTGCCCACGCGCCACAACGGCGTCGCGCTCCGCAGCGGCGGCGACCCGGTGCTCTTCGTCCAAAACCCGCCCGGTGTCGAACCGGCGAACCGCCGCGCGCTGCTCGACGGCCTCGGCAAGCTCAACCAGTTGAACCACGACCGCTACAACGACCCCGAGACGCTCACGCGCATCGCGCAATACGAGATGGCCTTCCGGATGCAGACGAGCGTGCCCGAGCTTGTGGACCTCTCGAAGGAGCCCAAGCCCATCCTCGAACGCTACGGCCCCGAGGTGACGAAACCCGGCACCTTTGCCCACGCGGCGCTGCTCGCGCGGCGGCTTGCCGAGCGCGACGTTCGCGTGGTGCAGGTCCTCCACCGCGGCTGGGACCAGCACGGCAACCTGCCGAAGGACATCAAGAGCCAGTGCAACGACAGTGACCAGCCGTGCTACGCGCTGCTCACGGATTTGAAGGAGCGCGGTCTGTTGAAGGACACGCTCGTCGTGTGGGGCGGCGAGTTCGGGCGCACCGTGTATTCGCAGGGCACGCTCAAGAAAGACCAATACGGCCGCGACCATCATCCGCGGAACTTCTGCATGTGGATGGCCGGCGGCGGCGTGAAAGGCGGCGTGGTCTATGGCGAGACGGACGACTTCAGCTACAACATCGTCGAGAACCCCGTTCACTTGCGCGACCTCAACGGCACCATCCTGCACCTGATGGGCGTGGACCATCGCCGGCTCACGTTCAAGTTCCAAGGCCTCGATCACCGCCTCACCGGCGTGGAACACGAGGCCCAAATCGTGAAGCCCGTGCTGGCGTGACGATCCGTTGCCGGATCACTTCAACCGTTCGAGGAACACCGCGAGCTGGCGCAGGTGTTGCATGTGGTGTTCGCCCGTGTCACCCGCGAAGCCGAGGATTTCCAGGCACCCCTTTGCAAACCGAGACCGCAACCGAAGCCCGCCCGGCCAGTCTTCGCCATCGAGGAACTCCCGCTTGCCACCGAGTTGCGCGACGATGTAGTCGGCGGTCTCGACCGTGCTTGCGTAGGTCGGCGTGTGCAGTTGCGTGTGGGAGATGATGAGCTGCTTGCGCCCTTCCGCGGCGTCGCGCGCGAAGCGGACGAATCCCTCCATGTTCGCCGGGTTCACCTTTCGCTCCGCGGCGTCACCGGTGAAGCCGGCGTAAACCGAGTCCGCCATCACGATTGCATCGATGCGCGCGAAGATGGCGGGATCCTTCAACATCTCGCGCACGCCGCCGAAGCCGGCGCTGAACGAAGTGACCGTGACGTGGCCCACGCGCGCCGCCGGGTTTGTCGCCGCCGATTTCACGGCCGACTCGGTGTCGCGCAATACGCGCCAGAACGCATTCGTGTCCTTGAACCGCTCCGTGTAAACCGAGGAGAGCCCGGGCAGCGTCACGTTGGCGAGCACACCGGGTCGCTTCGCCGCGACGAAGTTTTTCTCAACCGTGGCCGGGGCGCCGTGCAGGTGCAGCGTGAGTTCGAATCCGCCGTCGTTGCCGGGCTTGAAACCCGCGGGGATGAACAACACGCCGTCCGACAACTTTGGGCGCACGCCGCCGGGAGCCGGGGGTGGCTGGCCCTGGGCGAGCGCGGCGCTAGCGAACAGCGGCAGGATCGCGGCCACGAACGCGGCAGCGTTCCACTTCGTTTCGTGGTCGATGCTGGCTGGCATTTCGTCGTGAACCGCGCGAACCATCGCAGACCGGAGGCAGCGGTCAAAGCGGTTTCGCGCCGGCCCGTTTCGCGGACGTTTGGCTTCCCTCGGCACGGTCCTTGTTGAATCATCACGCCATGCAGCAGAGCCCGAAGGAGCAGGTCGCGGCCTTTTACGAGGCGCACCAGAGCCGCGGCAAATACGATTACTTCTACGGCGGCGCGGCGCGGCGTGACACGATTGTGCGGCTGGTCGGCACGGGAGGCGACGTGCTCGAGGTCGGCTGCCGCGCGGGCAATCTCACCCAGCACTTCGCCGCGGGGAATCGCGTCACGGGCGTGGACGTGGACCGGAACGCGCTCGAGTTGTTCGAACAGCGCCTCGGGCTCAAGGGCCGGTGGGTGGATGTCGATGTGGAACCGCTGCCGTTCGCGGACGCTTCGTTCGATGTGGTCGTGTTCTCCGAGGTGATGGAGCACGTGCGATTTCCGCAGAAGGCGCTCGGGGAAATTGCGCGCGTGCTGCGTCCGGGCGGCCGGCACATCGGATCGGTGCCCAACGCGTTCCGGCTGCGCAACCGGATTAAGTTCGCGCTCGGCAGTCCTTTCGAGACCGACCCGTCACATTTGCGCTCGTATTCGCACGCGCTGCTCCGCAAGGAGCTCGCGACGCACTTCGACCGGATTGCGATTCACCCCGTCTCCGGCCACCTGCTCGGCGGCGGCAGCACGGGCATCCCGGTGTTTCCATGGCTGCCCTTCCGGATTCGCGCGCTGTTCGCGCTCGATCTGATCTGGAACTGCTCGCCCCGAACGCCCGGCGCCGGGAAGAACCACGAATGAAGCTCGCGCTGATCCGGAGGCAGTTTTCCGCGACGGGCGGCGCGGAGTTGTATGTGCAGCGCCTCCTGACCGCGCTGGCCTCGGCGGGACATGAGCCGCACCTGTTTGCCGAGTCGTGGGACGGCGCGGCCGGGGGCGTGACGCTTCATCGGGTGCCCGTAAGCGGTTCGCGTGCGGAGAAGCCGGCGCGGTTTGCCCATGCTGTGGAGGACGCCATGGCGCGCGAATCGTTCGACTGCGTGTTCAGCCTCGAACGCACGCTCAAGCAGGACGTGTATCGCGCCGGCGACGGCGTGCACCGCGTGTGGCTCGAGCGACGGCGCCAGTTTGCTCCGTGGTGGAAGCGGCCGTTCATCGGCCGGGGCGCGTTCCATCGAAACATGATGGCAATCGAGGCGCAGACCTTTGACCCGGCCAACACCCGGCGCATCATCGTCAACTCCGAGATGGTGAAACGGGAGATACTCGAGCACTTCAAGTTTCCCTCGGAACGAATCCACCTCGTGCGGAACGGCGTGGACGTGGAGCGATTTCGCAGCGGCAAACGCGCCGAAACGCGCGCGCGCTTCGGCGTGAATGACGACGAGTTCCTGCTGCTCTTTGTCGGCTCGGGGTGGGAGCGGAAGGGACTGCGTTACTTGATCGAGGCGATGCGGTCATTGCCCGCCACGACAAGGCTCCTCGTCGTCGGCAAGGGAACACCGCCGGCGGGCAGTCCGCCCACCGTCATTTTCGCCAGCTCGATGACCGACGTGGAGCACGCATTTGCAGCCGCGGATCTGTTCGCGTTCGTGCCCGTTTACGAGCCATCAGCGAATGTCTGCGCGGAGGCTCTCGCGGCTGGATTGCCCGTTGTCACCTGCTCCCAAAATGGCGCGGCGGAATGGATCCGAGAGGGGGTGAATGGCACGGTGCTGCCCACGCCGGACGACATCCCCGCGCTGGTGCGCGCCATCATGCATTGGAGCGGACGGGATGCGCCGGCATCATGCCCGGACGTCGGCGCACTCGGCCTCGATCGAAACGTCGCGGAAACACTTGCCATCCTCGAACTCGCGACTCGGGAGAAGCGCGCATGAAAGTCTCCTTCTGCCTCATCACGCTCAACGAGGAGCAGAATCTCCCGCGCTGCCTGCGGAGTTGCGCGGACCTTGCGGATGAAATCGTGGTGCTCGACTCGGGCAGCACGGATGGCACGGAGCGCATCGCGCGCGAGTGTGGCGCGCGGTTCGAGCGGCAGGCGTGGCTCGGCTATGTCGGCCAGAAGAACATGGTGCTGTCGCTCGCGGCGAACGAGTGGGTGTTCAGCATCGACGCGGACGAGGAGCTTTCGCCCCTGCTTCGCGAGGAGGTCGGAGCCATCCGGCGCAACGAACCGCCGGCGGGCGTCTGCGGCTATGAGATGCCGCGGTGCGTTCTTTATGAGGGCAGGTGGATCCGCCACGGCGACTGGTATCCGGACCGGCTCGTGCGGCTGTTCCGCCGCGACCGCGCGCGGTTCGCCGGCGGGAAAGTCCACGAGCGCCTCGAACTCGACGGCCCGGCGCTCCCGCTCGCGGGCGACTTGTATCATCACTCGTTCCGCGACGCCGCGGACCATTGGGCGCGCTGCGAAAAGTATGCGCGGCTGTGGGCCGAGACGCAGTTCGAGGCCGGCAAGTCGTGCGGCCGGCTCGCGTCGTCAACGCACGCGGCGTTCCGGTGGTTTCGCGGCTACGTGCTCAAGCGCGGATTTCTCGACGGCGCGCAGGGCTGGCGCATCGCGAAGTTTTCCGCGGCGGAAGTGGCGTTGAAGTATCGGCTGCTGCGGGAAATGACCGAAATCCGCGATACCAACGGCCCGCGCTGAAATCGCGCCGCACTGGTCGGCACCGGCTCGAGGCTACACCAGGTCGCCGTCGCTTCTCCGCTCGAACGCCGCCTCGTAGAGGCCGACAAAGTCCTCGAGGGTCGCCGCGCGGGGATTGAATTGCGCGGTCCACTGGCGCTGGGCCTCCGCGGCGAGGAGTTTCACCTTGGAAGCGTCCACGCCGCAATCGCCGAGCGAGCGCGGCATCCCGGCGAGATTGAGCAGGGATTCGAGGCGCGAGATGAGGGATTCGAGCGCGGAGGCGAGCCCATCGGACACGCGTGCGAGTTCCACGGAGGAGGCGAGCTCGGCGTAGGCATGGAGCGCGGCGGGTTCCTTCGCGTTGAAGCGCACCACGAGCGGAAGCAGCATCCCGACGGCCTGCCCGTGGACGATGCCGAAGTGCGCAGTGAGCGGATTGGCGAGGGAGTGAGCGATGCCGAGCATGGAATTCTCGATCGCCGTGCCCGCGAAGGCGGCGCCGAGAAGCATGCGCCCGCGGGCCTCGATGTCCCTTGGGTTTTTCATCACGCGTGGAAAGCTGCTGGCGCAGAGTTTGAACGCCTCGTGCGAGTACATGAGCGAGAGCGGGTTGCGTTTCGTCGTCACGACGGTCTCGACGGCGTGCGCGATCGCGTCGATGCCCGTGCACGCGGTGACGCGCCGGGGCATCGACACCGTGAGCGACGGGTCGAGGAGGGCGATGCGCGCCGCGGCCTTCGGGTCGCCACAGGCCATCTTCTGGTGCGTGTGCTCGTCGGCGATGAGCGCGTAACACTGCATCTCGCTGCCCGTGCCTGCGGTGGTCGGGATGGCGATGAGCGGCAGCATCGGCTTCGAAGCCTTGCCGTGGCCCCAGTAGTCGTGCATCCGGCCGCCGTTGGTGAGGATGAAATTGCAGCCCTTCGCGGTGTCCATCGCGCTCCCGCCGCCGAGGCCGATGATCGTGTCGATGCCCGCGTCCCTGGCGACGGCCGCGCACTGGTCCACGCAGCGGGCGGTGGGGTTTTCCAGTGCCTTGTCGAATACCGCGACACCGAGGCCGGCTTTCTCGATCGCGCCCCGGACGTGGCCCGCGTGGCCTGCGGCGACCAGGCCGCTGTCCGTGACGAGGAGGACCTTGCGCGCACCGAGTTCGCGGGCCAGTTCGCCGGCGCGATCCACGCAGCCGGTGCCGAAGATGAGGCGCGTGCGCGGCTGGTGGTCGAAGGGTGTCATGCGCGTTGAGTGACGGGCGGCGAGTTTAAATTGTTCAAGTTTCAACCCGCAAGCGGCGCGAAAGTGGCGCGACACTCCGCGGGATTCTCACCACCCGCGCTCGATGCTGCGGCGCTTGTAGAGGAACTCGAACATGTTCCCCTCGTGCGGCTGGTCCCACGAGACTTTCAACGTCGACACGGGGCCGAGGTTGAGCCGCTCGATGTGCGGCGAGTCGAGGAGTTGCGCGGTAAACGCGGGATCCTTGGTGATCGCGCTCACGGAGAGTGACGGGCCGATGCGCGCGAGCATTTCGGATTGTGGCACTTGCGTGACGCTGGCAAAGGGGAACATGAACTCGCGGTTCGCCAGCGGGTGCGCGAAGGAGTCGCAGTGCACGATCGTCGGGCGCAGATAGGTGCCGCCCTCGAACTCGACCTTGCGCGCGCCATTGCGGTGCTTCGAGGTCACGTCGGTGGCACCGGGGATTCTCAAGTCGGCTTCGACCTGCGCGTCAATTGCATCGGCCATCCGGGGATTTGCGAAGGCGGAGAGGCGCGCGTGTTCGTCGTCGGCGCGGGAAGGGGCGATGGGGCCAACGCGTTGCGCGAGGGCGTCGGCGATTTCGGCGGAGTATCTTGGGACGAGGATGGCGGAGGCGTTGATGCAACTGCGGCCGCCGTTTTCCATGATGCTGGTCACGATCACGTCGAGGAACTCGGGCCAGCGCTCGATCTGGTCGTCGCCGATGAGGATCTTGCTGTAGCCGGGGCCGTGGAGCTGGATGGCGGGGTTGTTCGTGTAATGCGCCATCGTCGTCTTGTCGCCGAAGACAAGGGCGCGGCCGCAACCGTTGAGGATTGTCGCGGCTCCCTCGTGGTCGGTGGGATAGAAGCCGAACGCCGCCGCGGGCGCGCCGGCGGTGATGAACGCTTGAAGGAGGCGGAAGGGGGTCCATGGCTCGTCGCGGCCGGGCTTGAGGACGACGGGAATCTTGAGCGCGATGCTCGGAAGCCAGAGCGAGTTGACCGCGGGCGAGTTGCTCGGCATCACGAGGCCGAGCGCCTGCGTGGTGGCGTAGTAACTGCACGGCGTGCCGGACTGCTCGCCGTGGCCCCGGTCGAGGATGTGCCGGTCGAGCCCGCGCGTGAGGCCGTTGAGCACGGTCTTCATGTTCGCGAGCGAATGGAAAATCTTCTGCATGTTTCGCCGGACCATGACGTGCGTCAGTCCGCTCGTGGCGGAAAGCGTCTCCAGGTATTGCTGCGGCGATTGGGTGTGGCCGTCGCCGAGGGGGAGCGTGGATTCGAGGAATTGCTCGCCGGCGCGCGCGCAGATGTCGAGCAACTCGGCGGTGGTGAGTCGCTTCAGCGCGGCGCGGGCGGTGGGGGTTTTCGCGAGGTCCTTGCGGACGATGCCGCTGTTGACCTGGCTGACGGTGGCCCTGACCTCGCCGGTGCGATGGTCGTGGACGTTGATCTTGTCGAGGCTCTCGTATGCGCGGCCGAAGCGGAGCGCGGGGATGTGGGGGACGGGTGTCATGATTTGTTGTCGGATTGTTGGTGCGTGATTTGGAATGGGTTGCTGAATCCGAGGTGGTCTCCCTTGGGCCGTTCTCCCGCGCTGGGCAGGTCGCGATGACGGGCTGTGTGCCGTGGGTTGCTCTACGCGGCGCGGATGGTCATGGCGGAGATTTCGGCGAAGTTGATGGGGAACTCGCCGGCGCTGTCGGAAGGATGGGCCGGATCGGAGAGCCTGTGGGCACGCGCGGGCACGCCCTGACTTCGAGGAATTGCAGGTAGTCGCGGAGGAGCTGGTCGTTTTCCAGCACGACGTCGATGTAGCCGGCGTCGTTCTTCAGGTCTTGCGAGTCGATTGATGTGGAAGGGCATTTCAGTAAACGCCCTCAACAATGGTCTTCTCCATCGCGCCAAAGGGCCGCACGTCGCCGACACCGTCCCACGCATACGGCGCGCGCGGTTGGCGGCGGATGGCCTCGTCGCGCTCGAGGAAGCGCGGCATGAAGAACTCCTTCGTGAGCGTGGTGAGCTCCACGCGTCCCCATTCGCCGTAGCCGACGGTCTGGCCGGTCTGCTTGGGATTCACGATGCGCAGCGAAGCGCGCGGCTGCGGCGCGTAGTAGGTGACGGAGTAGTTGTCCTCCTTCGTGATGGGCACGCTGGCGGCGAGGCCCATGAGCGTGTTGCCGTAGGTCGGGTAGAAACCGATCTTGTTCTCGAGCACTTCCTCGATGAGGAAGCGGACGTATTGCGGCGACATGGAGGTGCCGCCGCAGAAGACACCGCGGATGCCAAGCTCGAAGAGATTCACCTGCTCGGCGAGTGCCTCGAGGAGCTTGGGCGTTGTGAAGAGGCCGCTGATCTTGCGGTGCTTCATGATGGTGACGGCCTGATTGACGACGTGGGCCATGTATTGCTTGGCGACGTCGAACTGCTTGTTCGCGAGCACGAGCTTCACGAAGCGCGGGTCGAGGTCCACGAAGTAGCACGAGCTGCCGCGGAAGTTGGCGAGGTGCTCGATGGCGAGGCGAAGCCGGCGCGGGCCGGTGGGGCCGACCATGATCCACGCCTTGCCGCGCGGGAAATGCTCGTCGTTGACCTTCCCGCTGAATTCCTCGTAGTCGGTCTTGTAGTCGTTCCAGCCGATGCGCTGCTTGGGCATGCCGGTGGTGCCGCCGGTTTCGAAAATGTTGTAAGGCTTGCCCTTGAAGGCTGCGGGCACCCACACCTCGGGCTCGAGGTCACGCAGTGCCTCGTCCTGGAAGTGCGGGAACTTGAGCATGTCGGCCATGCACTTCACTTCGTGGCGGGGGTCGAAGTTCTTCTTCGCCCAGTCGAGCCAGTAGGGGCAACCGGTGTCGGGGCTGAAATGCCATGCAAGGATGTCGCGGAGGTGGGAGTCGAGTTGGGCCTGGGCCTGGTGGATGAGGTTGTTGGAGTCGGTTGTTGCCATGAGGTGCGAGTGCGGGTTTGGAGAAATGCGGCAGCGGTGCGCGACTACGGCTTGGGCGCGTTGGCCTTGGCGGAGTCGTGGAGGGCAAACAAGTGGGATTGGGTCGAAAGGTAAATGACGCCGTTCGCGACGATGGGCGTGGAGTAAATGGGCGCGAGGAGGTTGGTCTGGCTGATGACTTGAGCCATGATGGCTGGGCCGCCCTTCTTCTGGGACTTTGCGGGCACAGGCACGCCCTTGTTCGCGGCGAGCACCACGAAGTCGCCGTCTTCATCGCCGATGTAAACCTTGCCATCGGCCACGAGCGTGCTGCCCCAAAGATGGGCCTTCATGTCGTAGGTCCAGTGATGCTGGCCGGTCTCCGCGTCGAGGCAATAGACGAAGCCGGAGAAGTCGCCCACGAAGAGCAACCCCGTGGCGGGATCGATGGACACAGAGGACATGCTCCGCTTGATGCCCTTGAAGCTCCAGACCGGCTTCTTGATTTCGCCGGTCTGCGTGGCGTCCAGACAGACGAGGTGGCCGACGCCTTCGCCATGCTCCGGGTCCTGCCCCGTGGCGATGTAGACGCGGTTCTTGTAGAAGACCGGTGTGGCGATGATCTCGCTCGGGCCCTCGGCGGCGGGATACTTCCACGGCTTGCCGTCCTTGTCGGTCTTGTATTCGGGGGGGTTGCAGTCGAACTTCCAAACGGTCTTGAGGAAGCTTGTTTCGCCCTGCTTCACGGGCCTGGCATCGAACGCGTAGCACCAGCCGTCGCCGCCGCCGTAGAAGACGAGGTCGCGGCCGTTGACCCTGCCGGTCGAGGGCGAGCTCCATTGCCCGTGGAAGATGCGCTTGCTGATGCCTGCGTCGTCTTCGCCGACAAGTTCACCGGTCTTCTTGTTGAGCGCGACGAAGCTTGGGGAGAGCGGCGCGGGGATGTTGACGTGCGACCAGTCCTGACCGTTGGAAGTGCAAACGTAAATGATGTCCCCGATGATAAGGATGTTGCAGTTCGAGGCGTTGTGCGGGAAGACGCCAAGGTCATCCATCATGTCGTATCGCCAGATGATGTCCGCGTCCTTCGGTCCGGGTTCGACGGGCGCGAGGGGTTTGCCGTCGGCGCCGACGGTGTCGAGCACCGCATACTTCGCCTCGTCCTTGTAAGGGCCGTCGTTGCCGTTGGCGAGTCCCTGCACGTCGAGGCAGAGGACTTCGCACCGGCTGGTGACGACGTAGATGCGGTCTCCCTCGACGGTGGAGGAAGAGAGAATGCCAAGGCGTTCCCAGTCGTTGACCTTGCCGGACTTGAGCTTGGGGCAGACGAGTTGCCAGATGAGAGCGCCGGTCTTCTCGTCGAGGCAATAGAGGACGGACCGGTCGCCGAGGTGCCGCGGATCGCGTGGCGAATCGTTGTTGGTGCCGATGTAAACCCGGCCGTTGGCGACGGTGACGTTGCCGTAGGTCTGCGAACCGAGCTTGGCGACCCACTTGACGTTCTTCGCCCCGGCGAGGTCCACGTCGTCGCTGTTCTTCTTCATCTTGCCGGGGTCGAAGATTCCGGGCAGGCCCTTTGCGGGCGAATACATGTTGCGATGCTGCGAGCCGCCCCATTGGGTCCAATCCTGTGCGCTGGCTCCCGCGACGAACACGAGTGTGGCGATGATGAGTGCGGATGATTTCATGGCTGGTGAATGCGGAGTGGTGGACGCCCCGAACCTAGTTGGCGGTGACGCTGATGTTGTCGATGAACACGCGCATGTCCTGCGGTGCGAATCCGTAGAGCCCGGGGCAGCCGCTGGTGTGCGCGATCTTGTGCGGGACTTCGAGCGTCCACGCCGCGGGCTCGGGCTCGCCGCGAGGCCAGGCCTTGGCGCGGACGATGCCGGAACCGTCGGGCTTCAAGTCCACGCGCGACTTGAGCACATACCACTGGTTCGGTTTCCACGCGAAGGACGTGGCGACCTTGAGGCGTTCCTGGTTGGAGTTGATCTCCATTTCCTGCGAGTTGCCCTTGAGCAAAATGAGATAGCGCTGGTTGACCTGGCCGACCTCCGACATCTTGCGCGGCCGGCCTTCGCTCATCACTTCGGTCTGCACGGTGTAGTTCTTCATGGTCGGCTCGCCGAGAAAGACCGTCGCACGCTGGAAAAACTTGTTGTCGATGGCCTTGACGAGGGCCTTCGTGTCGCCGGCCTGCCGGACCTCGAACTTGAATCGCGGTCCAATCCACGGCAGCGGTGGATACGCGAAGTTCACGCCTTCCTCGGTCTCGTGTTTTTCGATGAGGGCAAACGTCTCGAAGTCCTCACGGATCGGGAGCCCGGGCAGCACGCGGCCGCGGATGGTTCCGTGGAGGTTGCCCAGGGTGCCCATGAAGGCGCCGGCGCTCGGTGTGACATCTTTCCCGGCGACGAGTTGCCCTGCGGCGTTGAACGAACCTTTCATCAGTGACCGCACGCGCGCGGTCGGCGGGATGTAATTGGTCCAGCTCACGGACTTCGGGTCGAGGTTGTCCTGCACAACGAAGCCGTTCCTGTCGAGCGATCGGACGCGAAAGGCCGCCGTCTCACCGGGATGCAACACGACCTCGGCGGGAACCGCCTGCAATTGCGTGGCGGGGCCTGGAACCGGCCACTTCTCGGGCGGGGGCTCGGGTGCGAGGCCGGGGTTGTTTCCCGTCTTGCCGAAGCAGTAAAGTTTGCGCGTCGTCTGCATGTAAATCTTGCCGTTGAAGACCGACGGCGTGCCGAAGCACCGGCCGTCGAGCGGCACGTGCGAGAGGATCTTCCCCTCCTTGTCCGACGGCTGGATGATGTAGAACGCGCCCGTGGTGCCCGCCTCGGAATCTCCCGCCGCCTTGCTCGCGGGGTCGTCAAGCATCGGCACATAGAGTTTTCCGTCGGCGTGAACCAGCCCGGCGTTGCGTTGCTCGATGCCGAGTTTGAGGCTCCAGAAAATCCTGCCCGTGTTCACGTCCACGCAGAAGAGGTCGCCCTTTTCCGCAACCACGTAGATGCGGTCGCCGACGAGGATCGGGTGACTCGTGGATGTGCTGATCTTGTCGGTCGCCCAAAGCTGGACGGTCTGCCGTTCGACGACCACGGGCGCATTCGTCGCGGAAGCCGGCTCGACGTCGGGAATCTTCACGCAAACCATCTGGCCGGGTTCGTAAGGCGTGCCGTAGATGGCCACGACCTTGTCGTCATTGTGCACCAGCACCGTGGCGTTGATGCCCGAGGCGAACAGCGGCACGCGCCACAGCGGCTCGCCGGTGCGGGCGTTGGCGCAGAAGACGTTTCCATCGCCCGTGGCCGTGACATAAACGCGCTTGCCGCGGAACCATGTGAGATACGGGTGCGAGAAGGAGTTGTCCTTCGGCCGCTCGCCGGACCACGAAGCCCACACGACCTGGCCGGTCTTTTTGTCGAAGCCGTAGAGCCGGTCGCCCGCCGCGCCTTGATTGCCCCAGTTCGAGGTGATGCCGCGCACGATGACAAGGTCGCGATCAATCACCGGCGACGCCGTGCGGCTGTTCGGAAAGGTGAGCCGGCCGAACGACTCCATCATCGAGTAGCTCCACAGGTCCCTGCCGTCGGCCGTGTGCGCCGCGAGTATCCCCTGCGTGCCGAGCGAGTAGACATTGCCGGTCTCCGGGTCCACCGCCGGGCTGCTCGTCGCGTAGCGGAGATAGATGGTGTCGCTGAGAAAGTCCGTGTGCCGCTTCTCCCACAGCTTCCGTCCCGTCTCCGCGTCAAAGCACGCGACCCCCTCCTGCAACTCGGCACCCTCGCCGAGGTAGCCCATGATGTAGAGCCTGCCATTCGCGATGACCGGCGCGGACTGGCCGGGGAAGTCCGCCGTCCACAGCGGCTTCTTCGGGTCGATGGAGGCGGGGAGATTTTTCTCGGCGGAAGTTCCGTTCTGGTTTGGCCCGCGCCATGCGAGCCAGCCTCGCGCGGCCTGCGCTTCGCACCGGGCCGGGCCGAGGGCCCCGGCGATGATCAATCCAGCGGCGGCGAGGGCGGGCGGCAAGGTCCTGTTCATGTGGGATTCGGTTCGTAGGTGGCGCAGCGAACCGGCAGGCTGTCCAAACCACCGCAGGCTGACAACTTTTTTCCCGGCCGGCTGCGGCGGACTATCAGGCCGCGGCAAAAGGATTGCAACCAGTTACTACCTACACGTATCATCGCGCCTGCACTTGTTGACTTATGCCTGACCGCGACTATTCAGCATCCGTGGATGCCCTGCCCATCGACTCACCCGAACGCCGGCGGATTCCGCCGCTGCTTCGCCGCGCCTGGTATGGGCTCAACCAGGCCTTCCGCCGCCGAATCCACCACACCGGCGCCACGCCTGACCAGTTCACCGCGCTGCGCTGCCTCATCGAGGGCGACGCCAAGGGCATGACGCAGGGCGACCTGACGCGCGCGATGTCCAGCGACCCCAACACCATCGCGTCGCTTGTGTCGCGCATGCAGCAGGCCGGCTGGGTGGATCGCAAGCCGCACGAGACGGACAAGCGCGCCTACCGGCTCCGCGCCAAGCCCGCGGGCCGCAGAAAATACGAGCAACTCCGCAGCATCGCCATCGAGTTGCAGGCTCAAGTGCTTTCCGTGCTGCCCGTGTCCGAACGGGAGAGTTTTCTCGCGCGCCTTGCGGTCGTGGCCGACGCCTGCCGGGTTGCCGCCATATGTTCGCCGCGCCGGGGGAATTGATCCGCGTCCGCGTGGCGGGCGGTGTCAGCGTGTTTGAGGCAGGCCCAACTCCGCGCCATCCCGGGCGTAGCTGTGGCAGACGAGCGCGCCTGTAACGCGCATCCTCTCGAAGCGGCGGCGTGAAAGCACGTGCTCGCCGACGAGGCTTGAGCCAAGAAGGTGAAGCCAGCCATTCCCCGCCACAAACACCCGCGCCGGCCGCGACTGGTAGCCATACGCCACGAGCCAGTGCTGGTCGCCGTCGCGCTTGTCGTGGTCCACGCAGCACACGACCGGGAAGCCCGCATCAATCGCGCGCCGCAGCCGTCCAAACGAAATCCGGTGTCGTAACTGGATCACGCCCAGCCCGTGCTCGCGCAACGCGCGCGCCAACCGCGGCGTGGAGACGCCGCGCTTCGGGTGCGGCGCCGCGTCGTCGTAGAATTTGCGGAAACTCCGCCTCGCATCAAACGCCTCCACGACCGTCCAGCCGGCCACGGCACCGCAACTGAAGTCATCCACCTGCGAGTAGCCCTTCAGTTCAAGCGTGATCGCGCCGCGCGGATGGGGCAGCCGGTCGCGCAGGCAGACGATCCCTGTGATCTTCGAGATGAAACTGGCGAGGCTCATCCGCGTCGATGGAGGTTCGATGCGTTATCGCACCAGGATGTCCGGGCGCGTCCACGACTTGCCGCCCGTGGAGACCGGGACCATCGGCCAATCTTGCGCGGCTGTGACGACCACGGGCCCGTTTGGGGTCGCGAGTATCGTGTCCTCGCTCTTCGTGCCGGTGATCGAGGGATTCCAGGCGAAAGGCTGGTTGACGAGCACTTCACCCGTGACCGACGGCCCCCCGAGATAATCACGCCCTTGGTAACCGCACGGTCCGCCCTGGTGGTGCAGGTGCCACTCGTCTGCGAAGCCCTGTTCCGCGTAAGCCTCGACTCCGCGCCGGAAAACCTCGCGGACGTGCGCTCCCACTCGTGTGGCGAGGTGCAGCGCCGCATCGACGGCGCAGACCGCGTCGTGGCGCCGCCGCAGGTCCGCCGGCAGCCGGCCGAAGTGCACGATGCGCGTGAGCGCCACGATCAGCCCGTGTCGGCGCGCGCAGAGAATCAACATCGCGTGTCGCCGCAGCCGCTTCGCCGTCGGCCGGGGATGGCGATACATGCGGATGCGCTCGTCAGTCGCAACGAGCACGACGATGGGCGTGAGGCTCCGGTCCCAGCAACGCGCGGCGAACTCGCCCGCGATTTGGAACTCCGTGCGGCCCGGCTGCAAGGCGCGGCATGCCTCGTTCATCGCGGCCTCGGCGTCGCGCCCGACCGCACGGTAGCGTTTCACTTCCGCGTCCTGCAACGACCAGCGCAGCGGCGCGAATAGTTCCGGACGCGCGCGCGTGCCCCACTCGCCGCAATCCGAGATCATTTCCCGCGGATCGGCCACGCTTCGGAGCAACTTGAGTGCGCCCGCGTTGTCGTGCCATTCCGCGAGCAGCGGCATTGCGCCGAGGCCGGCCACGACTTCGTCGAGAAGGCACTGCATCTCGATGCGGTTCGCGAAGACGAAAAACCCGCGCGGTGTGACGATCAACTGGCCGAACGAGCGGTCGCTGTTCAACGGGATGTGCGCCTCGCCGCCGCACGCGAGCCACGAGAAGTTGGGTTGCAAACCGATCAGCGCGGCTCCAGCCCGATGAAGCCGCAGCAGTGAGCGGACTTGCGAGAGCTTGCGGGCGAGTTCGGACTTCATCGTTGGGGCGTCGGGTTGTGACGCGTGAACCTCGGCCGGGCGCGAGCTTCGAACGTCCCGGCTCCGCAGCGGTCGGATGGCTGGCCGCATCCGGACGGGCCTGAATGGGATTGCGCGCGGGAGGCCGATCGCAATAATGTCCGCATCCTAAGCGCGTCCGCGCGCGACACAAGCCTGATGAACGACTGGAATCTCCAAGCCCGCGCCCACGCCTGCCAGGCCTGCGAGCTGCCGTTTGCCGACGCCCAGCCTTACCACACGCTGCTTTACGACGCGCAGAGCGAGTATCGGCGGCAGGACATTTGCGAGCCGTGCTGGACGCGGCAGTTCAGCCAGGGCGCGGCCGACCGCAAGGGCTTCATCTCCCACTGGCAGGGCATCTACGAGGCGCCGCCAGCCGCGGCGCCGGATCCGATCCGGCGCGAGACTGCGGAGACCCTGTTGCGCAAACTCACCACGCAAAACGATCCGCAGCACCGCGCCGTCTGCTACATTCTCGCCGTCATGCTCGAGCGCAAGCGGCTGCTCAAAGTCACGGCCCAGTCGCATGAAAACGGACAGCGCGTCTTCCACTACGAGCACCCGAAATCCGGCGACTTGTTCACCATCCCCGATCCGAATCTTCACCTCGACCAGTTGCAAGACGTCCAGCGCCAGGTCGCAAGCCTCATGGCACAGCGCGACGAACCGGCCGCGCCCGTTCCCGCGGAGGTGACGGCGGCGGTCCCCGAGTCGCCCGAAGCCACGCCCGCCGCGGCCGTTTCGCCCGCCTGAACCGACGCCGCTCCAACACCCGCACCCGCCCGCCCGTGCCCGACCTCGAAGCCCTTCAGTCCAGCCTCGGCCATCACTTCCGCGACCAGGAGTTGCTCAAGCTGGCGCTCACGCATCCCTCGGTCGCGCACGAGCGCGACGGCGCCTCCCCGCACAACCAGCGGCTTGAATTCCTCGGAGACTCCGTCATCGGCCTTGCGCTCACGTCGGAGCTTTACCGGAAATTTCCGCGGCTCGAAGAAGGCCCGCTGACCAAGGCCCGCGCGCAGATGGTCAACGAGCGTTCCCTTGCGAGCCTCGCGCTGCTACTCGGCCTCGGCCAACACCTGATTTTGGGCCGGAGCGAGGACGCCAACGGCGGCCGCGACCGGCCGCGGATTCTCGCCGACACCTTCGAGGCGCTCATCGGCGCCGTGTATCTTGACTCTGATTTCGAAACTGCGCGGAACGTGCTGTTGGAGCAATTGCAGGACAGTTGGGGCCAGCTCGGCGGTTTGCCCACCATCGACAACCCCAAGGGCGAACTTCAGGAACTCCTCCAGCCCGGCTCCCACGAACCGCCCGTGTATCGCACCGAGTCTGCCGAAGGGCCGGACCACGACCGCGTGTTCGAGTGCAGTGTCTGGCATCGAAGCATCCAACTCGGCCGCGGCCGCGGCCGGAGCAAGAAACTCGCCGAGACGGCGGCCGCACTCGACGCGCTCAAGACGCTTCGCGACGGGTCCGAACGACTGAACGACCCCGTGCTCGATTGATCACCGGCGGCCCGCGCCCATCAACCCTGCCATCTGATGCGACCTTCGCGCCACGGCTTCACGCTCATCGAACTCCTTGTGGTGATCGCCATCATCGCCACGCTTTCGGGGATGTTGCTGCCTGTGCTCGGCAAGGGCAAACGCGCGGCGCGCGCCACGACGTGCATGTCCAACCAGCGGCAAATCGCGCTCGCCGGGCATCTTTACGCCGATGCCAACGACGGCGTGAGCGTCCCCGGCCGCATGGCGCGCGTCGGCTCCAACAGCGACCCG
>VHCN01000017.1 GCA_016871675.1 Verrucomicrobiota bacterium | reverse complement strand
TCGGCACGTAGAAGAGGCAGTGCACTATCATCAGCGCGAAGAACGTGTTGAAATCCTTCGTGAACGCGAGCCCGATCATCGCAAGCCCGCCGATGAGGTGCGAGAAGGCGAGGAACTTCTCCGCCGCAAACTTCCGGTCCGCCCACTGGTTGCTGAAGAACATGCCGACGATCGACGCGATGGGGAAGGCGTTGAGAATCCACGACTGCTGCCCGGGCGAGAAGCCGAGGCTCGGCAGGTAGCCGAAGATGAGCGGCAGCCACGCGCCCCAGATGAAGAACTGGAGCACCATCATGACGAAGAGCTTGAGCTTGGGTGAGGAATTCATAGCCGTGTGCGTGAAACCGTAGGGGAAGGCCCCTGGAGTGGCAAGCGCCACCTTGGCCCCTCTCTGCAAAATTCATCGAGCGTCGGCGGAGTGTCCGGTCTGGGGCCGGACTTTCCCTGGAATCTGGCATGTTCCGTCGAGGCGCAGGCTCGACGCTGCACGTTTTGCAGCGGTCTCAGCTTCCCAGAATTTCCTTGCGCGCACTCCGTCAAACACGCGCAATCACCGCACATCACCGACTGCTCACACCTCACCTCATCCACCATGGTCAAGATTCCCGTCCTCCGCTGGGGCCAGCCTTACGAAAGCCTCGAGACCGATCCCGTCATCCACTTCGTCACCGGCGAGACCCTCGCGCAAGTCAGCCGCGCCAATCCCGGCCTGCTCGCCAAGGATATGAAGAAGGCCGCGCGCTCGCGCGAAGTCCTCAAGGACATCCCCATCCGCGACCTCGTGCAGATCATGAAGAAGGCCGCCGACTTCTACCGCGACGCCACCCTCCCGATGGGCGACGGCACTCAATCGCCCGACGACTTCGCGCGCCAGCAATCCGCGTCCACCGGCCTGCCCGAGCACATGTGCAAATTCAACATGTCCAAGAACCACTTCGTGCTCTCCAACATGGACAAGATCCTCGACTGCCTCACGCGCGGCCTGCCGCTCGACATCCTCACGCGCGGCTACGGCGATGAGAACCGCGGCGTCATCGTCAGCTACCAGGCGCAGACGCCCGTGCTCGGCATGGTGCTGCCGTCCAACTCGCCCGGCGTCCACACGCTGTGGCTGCCCGTGATCGCGATGCAAATCGGCCTCGTGCTCAAGCCCGGCCCGCAGGAGCCGTGGACGCCCTACCGCATGGCCGCGGCGTTCACCGCGGCGGGCATCCCGCGCGAAGCCTTCGGCATCTACCCGGGCGCGGGCGAGATGGGCGCCGAAGTCGTCAACCGCTGCCGCCGCACCATGATCTTCGGCAGCACCCAGACCGTGAAGCAATACGAAGGCAACCCGCGCGTGCAAGTCCACGGGCCCGGCTTCAGCAAGGTCCTCCTCGGCGACGACGTGGTGGACGACTGGCCCAAATACATCGACCTCATCGCCGACGGCATCTACCTCAACTCCGGCCGCGGCTGCATCAACACCTCCGGCGTCTGGGCCTCGCGCCACACCAAAGAAATCGCCGCCGCGCTCGCCGAGAAAATCGGCCCCATCGACGTGCTCCCGCCCGAGGACCCCAAGGCCGCCCTCGCCGCCTTCACCGTGCCGGGACAAGCCCAGGCCGTCCACGCCTCGATCCTCGACAAGGCCAAGGAAGCCGGCGTCACCGACATGACCGCCAAGTTTGGCCCGCGCCTCGTCGAGAAGGAACGCTGCGCGTATCTGCGCCCGTGGGTGCTCCACTGCGACTCGCCCGACCGCGCCATCGCGAACACCGAATACATGTTCCCCTATGCCACCGTCGTCGAGTGCCCGCAGGACCAGATGATCGAGAAAATCGGCACCACCCTCGTCGCCTCGTGCATCACCCACAACCGCGCCTGGCAACGGCAGCTCATGGAGGCGCACAACATCGACCGCCTCAACATCGGCGCGCTGCCCACCATCAAGCTCGACTGGCTCCAGCCGCACGAAGGCAACATCGTGGACTTTCTCTTCCGCGCCCGCGCGTTCCAGACGCTGCCGGACATGCTCGGCAAGGTGGGGTAGGCCCGGTCACTTCGGCTTCGCCGGCTGCGCCGACGCGCCGGTTTCCGCCAAGCGCTTCGAGGTCGAACGCACGTCGCGCAACACTTCCCCCTTCTCGTTCCTCGTCAGCGCTGTCAAGACCACGCGATCCGCTTCGTGCGTCACCTGCGAGGAACTCGTCCAGCCTTCCGGCAAGTCCACGCCCTTCCAGGTCATGATCCGCGTCTTCGCGTTCCACTCGCCATTTGAGTCGGCAGCCCCCCTCTCAAAAATCACCCCGCGCCAATGCCCCAGAAAAAACAGGCCTCTTGTCTGATCCTTGTTTCTTACGAGGCCGCATATGAATCTCCAATCACAATCTGAATCATATCACCCTTCTTCAGCGACACTGGAGGAACAAACTGGGTGACCTCTCTGCCAGAGGCGTCAACTCCCTCATAATCACATGAACTTGCTATTCGGTCACTTCGAGCCTGCTGCCTGAACCGCGCGGCGCTGCGGGTTGTCCGGCGCGGCGTCGGCGCGGGCGTCGGGGGCGTCGGCGCTTTCTTGCACGAGGCGCTGGTAGCTCTGGCGGGCGTGTTCGTAGTCCTTGGCGGCTTGCTCCTTCTCGTCGGCCCGGTAGGTGCGTTCTTTTTGCTGCCAGCACACGTCCACGGCTTTGAGGCACCACTCGGCGCTCTTCTGGGAGGCGCGCACGGGTTTGTTGCCGACGGTCACCCAGATGGGGTTGCTGTGCGAGGAGGGCAGGACGCGCAGGGCGACCCAACTGCTGCGGTCGATTTTCACGTCGAAGGTCATGTCGCGGGTCGCGCCGTCGGCCAGGAGGTTCTGTGTGGCGACGGGCAGGCTGTTGACGAGGAGTTCGACGGGGACTTGGCGGGTGTCGCCGATGCGGGCGCGCTCGATGTCCCAGTAGGGTTTCTGCTGGTAGGGCCGGCCTTTCATGGTGGGGTCGGGCTGGGGGTTGAGGTAGCCGGCGATTTTCGCGGTGATGCGCACGTTGCCGGGCGCGGCGAGTTTGACTTCGCTGCCGTTCTCGCCGAGGGCGGTGTTGTTGAGTTTCATTTCCATGATGTGGCTCTTGCCGTCGCTGACGTAGTTGCGGCCGGCGCGGATGCCTTCGCACCAGTCTTCGTAGGTCCATTTGGCGGGCAGTTTCACGTAGCTGCGGCCGAGGCCGACTTTTTCGCCGTAGATGCAGGGGAAGTCGGTCTCGCCGCTGATGCGGGTGCGGAAGCCGACGTTGAGGGTGTGATACCAGATGTTGAGTTCCCACACGTAGGGGGTGTCCACCATGGAGAGGAAGTCCACGGCGGGGACGAGCTTGCCGTCGGGGCCGGGCACCGTGTGGGTGACGTTCATGATGTATTCGTTGGCGCCGATGCCGTTGAAGGGCGGCATGATGAGGGTGGGCAGTTCGGCGCTCATGCCGGCGGCGGCGCCGGAGGTCTTGCTGTTGAGGGGCGCGGCGTCGCGTCCGGCCGCGGGCGCGCGGGTCTCCAGGCCCCAGCCGGAGTGGGCGGGGCCGACGAGCGCGCCCTGTTTCTTGGCCCAGCGGAGGGTGTTGAGGCCGAGGGTGGGCCAGTGGTTTTTCGAGTCGCCGCCGGGATACATCTGCTCTTTGAGCCGCAGCAGGCAGAGGTGCCCGCTCTGGTGCGAGCCGAAGCCGCTGACCTCGACGTCGTAGCGCAGGATGTAGGGATGCTGCGAGACCTTGTCGTCTTTGCCGGTGAAGAATTGTTTCTGGTAGTCGAAGCACGGGCCCCACGTGAGGTTCGCGCCGACTTTCAAATCTTCGCCGAGGATGTGGCGCATCATGTCGGGCGCGTGGACGCCCTCGGTGGGATTGGTGTAGTGCGCGCAGCCGGCGGCGTGGATGTGGTGGTCGCCGGAAATCCAGCCGAGCTTGGCGGGGTCGACCCATCGCTCGACTTTGAAGGTCCAGCGCACGGTGTCGTTCTTCACGGCCATGGGATAGCGGCGCACGAGCGACTCGGGGCCGCGCTGGAATTCGACGGTGTATTGGCCGACGGGGAGCTTCATGACTTCGCCGTCGGCGCGATAGACCTGCGGATGGAACGCAAAGTCCGGCGCGAGGCGCTTGGCTTGCGACGGATGCACGCGGCCCTGCGCGTCGCGGATGATGAAGCTCGCGGTGGTGGGCTTGCCGTTCTCGTCCTTCACGTCGAAGACGATGTTGCGCGCGGGCTTGCAGTCGAAGAGCGTGTCGGCCTCGTTGCGGAAGCCGATGTCCTGCGTGCCCTGGCCGACGTTGAAGTTGATGCGGGCCTCGCGCTTGCCGGCGTCGCGGCTGTAGAGCTGGAGGATGCGATACTCGACCTTGAGACCGCTGAGGGTCGGGCGCAGCGGCTGGGCGTCGAACATCTGCAAATCGAGCCAGCGGCTGGCGACGTCGGCTTGCGGGGAGTTGAAGAGGCGCTGCGCGTTCGGGCTTGCGCCGCGGAGCGGGGCGGTGGTGCCGGATTCGTTGGCGACCTTGACCAGGAATTGCCGCCAGCCTTGTTCGACGAGCTCGGGCTTCGCGGCGCCCTGCGCGACCTTCACGCGCATCTCGGGATTGATGTGCACGCCGTAGAGCGCGTAACGGTCGAGCACGGTCTGGATCTTCTCGACGGCGGCGGCAGTGTCGGTGGCGGCGAGCGCGGTGTTCAGCGCGGCCTTGTCGGCGTCACTAAACGGCGAGCCAAGATAGTCCGTGGCCTCGATGAGCCGGCGGGCTTGCGCGGCGAACGGCTGCCACTCGACGTCGGCCACGATGGGAAGGTCGGCGGCGCGCGCAACCGGGGCCGCGAGGGCGAGGGTGGCGGTGAGGATGGCGGTGAACACGGGTCGGGGATGTTGGGACAGCATGGCGGCCTCTCAGTCTTCAGGGGTTTCTTGCGCGTGGGAGAGTAGCAAAGGCGGCGCGGGTGGACAGGGGAAAGTTGGGGACGTTGCGTTGCGGCTTGTTTGAGTGGGCGAAGCCGCCGTCCCGTTGTAGAAGTCTCCCGCACGGCCGTGAACGAGCCCGGCACCCAGTTGCTTGTCCAGCAGGTGTCGTCGTCCATGAAGGAGATGGGATGCTCCGCCAGTCGCTGCACCTTGCGCGGCAGATCGCGGCACTCGGGCTCCAGAAAGTCGCCCACTCGCTCGTCAAGCCCGGGTGGATTCTCAACCAATGCGGCCAGCCCTCGGTCGCGGAACCGCCCTGCCGGGAAGCGCTCGCCACGGCGCGCGACTTTGGGAACGACCCCGATCCAACGCGCGCAGCCTGCGCCCGGAACTCCCGCGGTGTTTGCTCAACCGGTCGTTCCCGGTGTCCCGCCCATTCAGGGCGTTGCCACCAACCAGACGAATTTCATCCGGCCCTTCAATCCCAAGCTTCCGTCTCGTTCCCAGCCCTAGTCCTGACGGTTTTACCCTGCTCATTGCGACAGCGCCTTGAGGCAAGTTTGGAGTCGAAGGGGCTACAGGCCTTGTGCCAGCATGCCGATGCAGAATATCTACGCCGCCGCCAACCCGCTCACTGGCTTGATGCGACCGCGCCTTCCGCCGCGGCTTTCGCCTGCGAGAAGGTCAGCTTGTCCCCGGTGGTCGTGACGCTTACCGGCTCGCCATCGTGGATGTTGCCGCGCAGGAGTTCCTCGGCGAGCGGGTCTTCGAGGTATTTCTCGACCGAGCGCCGCATCGGCCGCGCGCCGTAAACCGGGTCAAAGCCTTTCTCCACCAGGAAATCGCGCGCCTTTTCGTCGAGGTCGAGGCGGATGTTCTTGGACTTGAGCCTGCCCAGCACCTTGGCGACTTCGAGGTCGAGAATCTTGATGAGGTCGGGCTTGGTGAGCGAGCGGAACACGATGACGTCGTCGAGCCGGTTGAGGAACTCGGGCCGGAACGCCTTCTTGGCCTCGTCGAGAATCTTGTCGCGCATCCGGTCGTAGGTGTCCTGTTCCTTCTGCGAGGTGAAGCCGATGCCCGCGCCCTTGCGCATGGCCTCGGCGCCCACGTTCGAGGTGAGCAGCACGATGGTGTTGCGGAAGTCCACCACGCGCCCCTGGCTGTCGGTGAGTTTGCCCTCCTCGAGAATCTGAAGGAGCATGTTCATCACGTCGGGATGCGCCTTTTCGATTTCGTCGAAGAGGATGACGGAATACGGCCGGCGCCGCACCTGCTCGGTGAGCTGGCCGCCTTCCTCGAAGCCCACGTAGCCCGGCGGCGAACCGACGAGCCGCGACACGGTGAACTTCTCCATGTATTCGCTCATGTCGAGCTGCACGAGCGACTTGGGGTCGCCAAACATGAACTCGGCGAGCGTCTTGGCCACAAGCGTCTTGCCCACGCCGGTCGGCCCGAGCAGGGCGAACGTGCCGATGGGCCGCTTGGGGTCCTTGAGGTCGGCGCGCGAGCGGCGCAGCGCCTTGCACAACGCGGTGACGGCTTCCTGCTGGCCGACGATGGCCTTTGAGAGCTCGAGTTCCATGTCGAGGAGCCGCTTGATTTCGTCGCGCTCCATGCGCTTGAGCGGCACGCCGGTCCACTTGGAGACGATTTGCAGGATGTCGTCCTCGTCCACCTTCACGCGCTTTTCCTCGCGGGCGGTGCGCCACTCGGCCATGACGGCATCGAGGCGTTCCTTGGACTGCTTTTCCTTGTCGCGGAAGTTCGCCGCGCCCTCGAAGTCCTGGTCCTTGATCGAGCGCTCCTTGCGGGTCTTGAGTTCCTCGATCTCCGTCTCGAGGGCTTTCACATCGGGCGGGCGCGTCATCGCGTTGATGCGCGCGCGCGCGCCGGCTTCATCCATCACGTCGATCGCCTTGTCAGGCAGGAAGCGCCCGGTGATGTAGCGGTCGGACAGCTTCACCGCGGACTCGATCGCGAGATCGGTGAACTCGGCCTTGTGGTGGTCCTCGTATTTCCCGCGAAGCCCGCGAAGGATGAGGATGGCCTCGTCGATGGACGGAGCCTCGACTTTGACGGACTGGAAGCGGCGTTCGAGCGCGGCGTCCTTCTCGATGTATTTTCGGTATTCGTTGAGCGTCGTGGCGCCGATGCACTGGAGTTCGCCGCGGCTCAAGGCGGGCTTGATGATGTTGCTGGCGTCCATCGTGCCCTCGGCCGAGCCTGCGCCGACGATCGTGTGCAGCTCGTCGATGAACAGGATGACGTTCTTGTTCCGGCGGATTTCATCCATCACCGCCTTGATGCGCTCCTCGAACTGGCCGCGATACTTCGTCCCGGCGACCATGAGGGCGAGGTCGAGGGTGATCACGCGCTTCTCGCGCAGCAATTCCGGCACGTTGCCCTTGGCGACCTCCTGCGCAAGGCCCTCGACGATGGCGGTCTTGCCGACGCCGGCCTCGCCAAGCAGCACGGGATTGTTCTTCGTGCGGCGGCAGAGAATCTGGATGACGCGCTCGATCTCGTTCTTGCGGCCGATGACGGGGTCCATCTCGCCCTTGCGCGCGATCTCCGTGAGGTCGCGGCCGAAGGCCTTCAACGCGGGCGTCTTCTGCTCGGACTTCTTGCCCTCGCCGGCGGGCTTCTCGCTCTTGGGCTCGGGCGTGCCCTCGCCGGCGGGCTGTTCCTCGGAGGCGCCGAAGTTCGGGTCGAGCTCCTTCAGGATTTCCTGGCGCGTCTGCTCAATGTCCACGTCGAGGCTCTTCAACACGCGCGCCGCGACGCCGTCGCCCTCGCGCAACAGGCCAAGCAGGATGTGCTCCGTGCCGACGTAAGTGTGGTTGAGCGCCTTGGCTTCCTTGGAGGAGAGGGCGAGCACCTTTTTCACGCGGGGTGTGTAGGGAATGTTGCCGACCTGCTTCTGGTCCGGCCCGGTGCCGACCTGCTTCTCGACCTCCATGCGGACGGTCTCGAGGTCAAGGCCCATCTTCTGGAGGACGTTCACGGCGACGCCCTGGCCGAGCTTGATGAGTCCGAGCAGGAGATGCTCCGTGCCGACAAAGTTGTGGTTGAAGCGGTCCGCCTCCTTGCGCGCGAGGGCAAGCACCTGCTGCGCGCGGGGGGTGAAGTTGCTCATGGCTTCTTCGCTCATAACATCGAGAGTGTTGCGGTCGGCGGTTGCAACGCAGCGTCGCGGCTGCGGGGTCGGAAATCTGACGCGAAGAAGCGGAACCCGCTTCACCGCTTCGAGGAGTCACCGCCGACCGACGCGTGGAGAGTAATTCCGAACCGCGAAGTTGCAAAACGAATTTCGCCGCAATGTTCGCGGCCTCGTCCCGGAATTGAAACTTGCCGCGGGCGCGTCTTGCTGCTTCACTCCCGGCAGCTTTCGAAGAACCCATGCTGGCACTCAACTCGAGAGTTTTCCGGCTGTCGTCGGCCATCGAGACGCGCCACCTGCCTGGCGGCACGCGCCTGCTCAAGCAGACCACGCGCGGCGAATACCTCGCGCTCGACGCCGAGCAGCAGCGCTCGCTCGACCAGTTTGACGGCAAGCGCTCCGTGCAGGAGGTGCTCCACGGTCTGCTCCAGCTCGACCCGCCCGTGCGCGTGCGCGGGTTCTACGACCTCGTCCTCGCCGCGCACTTGAAGGGCTTCATCTCCGACACCGCGGAACCGACGCAGACGGTGATGTTTCTCAAGCAAGCCGGCGCGCGAATCCGCCCGGGACTTTCGATCGGGCTCTCGCTCGCCATGATCCTGGCGGGCTGCGGCGTGATGGCGTCGTCGTCGCTCGTCACCGGCACCATGCCCGACGGCTGGCTTGCGGTCGCGTTCTGGGTGGCTCTCGGCCTGAGCCTTGCGAACGCGCTTGCCGGCTGTGTGCTCTGCAACTTCGGCCGGCTCGTCGGCGGATTGCGCATCCGGTTCGACCGGGGACTGCCGTTTTTCGCGGTGGACTTGCGGGATGCGTTCATGGGCGGGCGCATCTGCGAATTGTGCGTCGCGTTTCGTGCGCTCAGCGCGCCGTTCCTGCTCGCGATGGTCGCCGCGCTGATCCAGTCGCCGACCGGATTGCTCGCGAGCGGTCTCGCCGCGGTGGTGCTCGCGTGTCCGTTCGGGGACACGCCCGCGCATGCGCTGCTGCACGCGCTGCTCCGCAAGGACTATCAACTGCCGAAATGCGCCGCGCGATTCCTCAGCCGGAAACTCGTTGCCCAGATCTTCAACTGGAAGGACCAGCTCGTGGAGGAGAAGTATTTTCTGGTCTACAGCACCTACGCGATCCTCTGGCTCGGCGCGGTGTATCAATACGGGGCGCGACGGCTGCAGGCGCAGGAGGGCGTGCTCAGTTCGCTTTTCACGAACGAAGTCGGCGAGGCCACGCGGTGGCTTTCGTTGGTGGGTTTCGCGCTGCTGGCCGCGGTGGTGATGCTGCCGGTGCTCTACGTCGCGTGGATCCTCGCGCGCGGGTTGTGGCGCCTGGCGGCACCGAGCCTGATGGCCGCCGAGCGAGCCGCGCACGAGCGGCCCGCGGGAATGGCGCGTCCGGTGGAAAGCGAGGTTGTCCGTTTTCTCGGCTCCACGCTCCTTCTCGGGCAACTTCCGCCCGATGACCTCAGGCAGGTCGCGGCTTCGATGAAGTTTCTCACGGTGGAGGCCGGCACCATGGTCATCCGCGAGCGCGATCGCGGCGAGGCCATGTTCGTGGTGTATTCCGGGCGCGTCGAGGTGCTCAAGGAAACCGAGGCCGGCGATCAGATGTTTGTCGCCAATCTCGGCACGGGCGATGTCTTTGGGGAGGTCGCGTTGCTCGAGAACCTCCCGCGCACGCGGTCGGTGAAGGCGGTCGAGGCGACGCAGCTCTTCGCGCTCACGCGCGCCGATTTCGACCGGTTGCTCGTGTCTGCGCTCGGCACGAAGACCATTCGCGACGCGGTGCAGGTGTGCGCGTTTCTGCGTCGCAACCCGCTCTTCGCCGAGTGGCATCCGCAGCCGCTGCTCCGCGCGTCGAGCGCCTTCACGTTTCGCGATTTCAAGCCCGGCGACCGGGTGATCGAGGAGAACAAGGCCAACGACTCCTTCTGGCTCGTGCACGAGGGGCAGTTCGAGGTGCGCGTGCAAGGCCAGCACAAGCGCACGCTCGGCCCCGGTGACTTCTGCGGCGAGATCAGCCTCTTGCGCAACCAGCCCGCCAGCGCGCAGGTCACCGCCGTCGGCGCAGGCCGCTGCCTCCGTCTCGGCAAGGAGGATTTCCTCCGGCTCGTCAGCCAGGATTTCGTCACCGGCCTCACGCTCGAAAACGTCCTCGACCAGCGCCTCACGGCGACCGCGTCATGAGCGCGCTGCTCAAACTCCTGCCCGTCGCCGCGCTCGGCATCGTGGGCTACGTGAACAAGGACTCGCTCGCCCAATCGCTCGACGTGATCACCAAGGTCCAGAGCGCCGCCACTGCGGGCATCGAGATGCAGGGCATCGCCGACGCCGTCGCGATGGAATACGCCGACAGCGCCACGCTGCCGCTCAACAATTTCAGCCAGTTCCTCAAGGAGAACATGATGGAGAAGGGCGGCCGCGAGACGCGCGACAAGTCCAAAGACATGTGGGGAACCGATTATCGGATCGCGGCGAGGCGCGACAAGAACGGTTTCGAAATCAAGTCCGCCGGGCCGGACAAGAAGTGGGAATCGGAGGACGACCTGAACTTCATTTACTCGCTCACCGGCATCGGCGGGAAGGACGCGCCGCTCACCGCCGCGCCGTTGACCGACGCGGAAAAGGCGATGGCCAAAAAGTCCGGCGCAGCCAGCACGGCCAGCCGTTCCACTCCAACCCAGGGCACCTCGACTTCGACACCGCCGCGAACCCAGACCCCCGAAGAGACCCGCAGCAAAGTCGTCGCGTCGCAGATGGACCGGGCGGCGAAAGGCTCCGACACGGCGCAATACGACCTCGGCGTTCGTTATCTCACCGGCGATGGCGTTGAGAAGGACGCGAACATCGCCGAATACTGGCTCAAGCAATCCGCAGCGCAGGGCAATTCTCAGGCTCGTGCGAAGCTGAGCCGACTCGGCCAGGGAAAACCGTAGCCCGCGGCGGCTCATCGCTTCAGAAACCGCTCGAAGAACAGGTAAATCTGTTCGTTGGATTCTTCCGTCGGGGAATGTGTCCTCCGGTTTGTCATCGCGACGCGATTCGTGTGGCCGAGCAGCTTGTTCACGGCGATCGAGTGGTTCAGTGCGCGCCACCGCTCCGGCGGGTCTTCCGAGCCGCCCGAGACGAGGAACGGTCGCGGCGCCATCAACGCGTGCAACTCGTGCAGGTCGCGCCCCGTGGCGACGAGTTCCTTGTAAGCTCCCGTGCGCGGGTTTGCCTCCGTGGGCACGCCCGGCTTGCGAGTCGCCGAGGCATCGCGCCCGAGATACCACGGTTCCCAGTAGTTCACGTTCGGGCGCTTCTCGTCCCACACGATGCCGCCGTCGGACCACGCCGCGCACGCGAAGCCTTCGTGCAGGCACGAGGCGAACATCGCCCACTTGCCACCGTAGGAATGACCGACGACGCCGATGCGGCGCGGGTCCACATCGCCGCGTTGCGCGAGCGCAGTGCGGCAGTTGGCGGCGACATAGCCGAGGAAGGAGAGGGGCTGCCATGTCGGGCGCTCCGGGTCGGGCCGCCGCGCGTCGCCGCCGGGCGAACCGATCGAGAGCGTGACGAACCCGCGCCGTGTGAGTTGCAGCGCGAAGTCGCGCAGCCCATTCGTCGTGAGCCCGATGCTCGTCTCGGGATTGTAGTAAGGCACCAGCACCGCCGGGAACGGACCCTTGCCCGGTGGCACGAGCACGAAACCCGGTTCGAGCCGGCCCGCCGCGACTTCCACGCGGACGCGATGCTGGGTGAAATCCTCGCGCGCTCGCGATTCGAGGATTTCCACGCGCGGCTTGTCGAGCAGAGCCGGCCACGGCCCCATGAGCCTGTGCCAGTCCGCCAGGATTTCCCGGCGCCGCTCCTGCCAGTCGGCCGCGGACCTCACCGTGCGGCCGTCGTTGAAGCCAAGCGGCGACTTGAACGCTCCGAACCCGTTTGCCAGCTCTGCGGGTGGCGTGAAGAACGGCGCAAGCTTCGAGGACGCCGATTCAGCGCCGCGTGCTGGAAACACGGAAACGAGTGAAACCACCGCCCCGACCGCGGCCAAGCCACCGCAAATGCGTCGGATCACCGCCCTGCTCACGGCGATTTTTTCTTCTCGGGTTGCGAGCCCGGCTCGGTGGTGAAGACGCGTTGCCCCACCTCGACATTGATCAGCCGGGTGGCGTCATGTGCGCGGCGGACGGTCGCGTCAGCGGGCGACTTGATGATCCACTCCCGCGCGCGGAGCGGCTGGCCCTTGGCATCGAAGGGCATGTTCAGGGTGAAGAAATCGGTGTCCGTCATCACTCGGCGCTGTTCGGTGAACTTTCCAAACGTCTCCTCTCCCAGAAATCCCTTCAACGTGCGGTCGCGCTCGGCCTCGGCGGTGGCAACCAACGCGCGCCGCTGCTCCTCGCCGAGATTCTGCATCGCACGGATGCGCTCGATCTCCTGCTGCGTGGCTTGGTTGACCTGATGCACGGTGCGCGCGGACTCCGCCGGGGCGCCCGCCGATTGGAGCGCGCCGAACACGTCGCGGTAGCCCGCATCCTGGTTGAGTTTGAAATCCTCGTAGCGCTGCGGTCCGAGCGCCTGTTTGAGCGCGTTTTCCCGCTGTTGCTCCAGTTGGGCGCGGGCCTGCCGGCTGATGGCATCGTCGCCCGAGTAGTCCGCTTGAATCTTGATGTCGAACGGGTCGCTCGCGCGAAAGATGGAGCGAAACTCATCGGGTGTCGGTTCGAAGAACCCGAGTTCACTGCGGATGCGGTCCGCGTTCGCTGAATTCCGCACCAGATATTCCTCGAGCTGGGCCGGAGAGAGGAGCCGCGCGAACTCCTCGCGCATCTCGCGCCTGATCCGAACCTCCGCGCCGGCGTCAGGCTCGCGTCCGGCGCTCTCGGCGGCGGCATACAGGTCGGCGATCCGTTTGGCGCCGCGCGCGTCGATCTCCGCGATCGCCTTCTTCGTCTCGGCTGGAAGCGCGCCGAGGACGGGGCCGGTCAGCAGCGAGTTGTCCGCGTCGACTTCCGGTTCTGCCTTTGCCCAGCCCGCGCCGAGCAGGCGGGTGAGCAACTCGTCACGCTCGGCATCGAGCGCGGCCATGCGCTCCTCGCGAGCTTTGTTTCGGCTGGCGTGCGGATCGGCGCGCCACCACTCGATGTCTTCGTCGGGCAGTTCCCGCGCGCGCCGGCCCGCGAAAAGTTTCTCCACGTCCGCGACGATGATGTCGCGGATGGTCTCCTCGGGGCATCCAATCAAACGGAGGTTTTGAACGTAGACGCTGAAGTCGTCGGACTCGACCTTGGCCCAGTCAAAGTTCAACTGGGTGAGCGTGATGTTCGTGCGGACGAGGTTCGTGACCGTCGTGGGTGTGCGGATGGTGCGTGTGACGCGGCGGACTTTCGGGCGCGAGTCGAGGTGGTGGGCGACGAGGACAAACGCGAGCACCGTGTTGAGGACGACGGACACGAGGAGGAACACCCGGTCGCGCATGGTCGGAGCATTGCCCACGACAGCCGGGCTGGCAACAGATTTGGCGCGCCCGCGGCTTGCGTTCGCCGTTTGGATGTGGTGAAAGCTGGCGCATGAAGTCGCAGCCCTCCCGGCGGAAGTTTCTCGTCGCCACCGCGGTTGCGCTTCCGGGACTCGTGTCCGCGCGAATCCGTCTTGGACGCCGCCACTTCCCGGCGCACAATGCTTCATGCGCATCATTGGCGGCACGGCGGCTGGGTTGATCCTCGCGACTCCGAAGGGTCTCGACGTGCGGCCGACTCCCGACCTTGTCCGGCAGGCCGTCTTCAACAGCCTCGGCGCGCGAGTGCCCGGCGCGCGAGTGCTCGAACTTTTCGGCGGCACGGGCGCGCTGAGCCTCGAGTGCCTGAGCCGCGGGGCACGACACGCCGTGTGCGTCGAACTCTCTCGCAAGCACGCGCGCTTCATCGAGGAAAACATCGCGAAGGCCTCGTTCTCGCGCGCGATCGTGGAGGTCCGCGTGCAGGACGTGTTCACGGCGCTGCCGCAGCTTGCCTCGGCGGGACGGACGTTTGATCTCGTGCTCGCGGATCCTCCGTTTGGGGAGAAAAACATCGGCCGCCGGTCGGGATCGCTTTCCCAGAAGCTGCTTGATGATCCGACGCTGCCGACACTGCTCGCGCGCGGCGGACTGCTGATCCTCGGCCACGCCAGGCGCGACACGCTCGAACTCACGCCCGCGTGGAGCGAGCGAAAGATACTCAAGCATGGCGACTCGTGGATGCGCTTCCTTGAAACACCCGAATCGCCGTTGTCCTCGTCGTCGCCGCCGATGCTTGATTGAGGCGGAACGGCTCGCTGCGCGACGCGTCCCGCCACCGTTGGCAATCGGGCCGAGCGCCTGCAGCGAACACATTTGCCAGCGGGCAGCAGTTCGGGTTCCATTCCGACATGACCCGTCCACTCCGCGCTCCACTTCTCGCCGTTTTCCTGTTACTCGTCGCGCCGATGCCCCGCGCCAAAGCCCAGGCCGCCTCGGCACCCGGCTTCGCCGAATCGCCGAAGCTGCAGGCGCTCGTCAACGCCGCGTCCAGTGCGACGATTGAGAAGTTAAGCGACAAGAAACTCTTCCCGACCCAGCTCGCCGTCACGCTTGTGGACCTGACCGATCCTGCGAAGCCCGCGCGCGCGAGCTTCCGTGGCGATGTGCAAATCTATCCCGCGAGCGTCATCAAGCTCTTTTACCTCGCCGCCGCGCACCGTTGGATGGAGGACGGCAAGCTGGCCGACACGCCCGAGTTGCGCCGCGCGATGAGCGACATGATCGTCCACAGCTACAACGAGGCGACGGGCTACGTGATCGACCTGCTCACCGGCACGACGAGCGGGCCGGAGTTGGCGGACGACGAGATCAAGGCTTGGTTCGACAAGCGCAACGCCGTGAACCGCTACTTCACGTCGCTTGGCTACGCGAACCTCAATGCCAGCAAGAAGCCGTGGTGCGAAGGCCCCTACGGCCGCGAGACGCAGGCCATCAACACCTTCACGCCCAAGCGGAACATGCTCACGACCGACGCCACCGCGCGGCTCATGACCGAGATCGCCACGGGCAAGTGCGTCTCCGCAACGCGCAGCGCCGAGATGATGAAGCTCCTCGCGCGCAATCCCGCCGCGAAGGAGAAGGACCCCGACAGCCAGGCGCGGTTCACCGGCCCCGTGCTGCCTGCGGGCGCGAAACTCTGGTCCAAGGCCGGCTGGACGAGCCAGACACGCCACGACTGCGCCTACGTCGAGCTGCCGAGCGGCGCGAAGTTCGTGCTCGTCGTCTTCACCACGGATCACTCGGGCGAGAAGGAAATCATCCACACCGTCGCGAAGGTTGTGGTCGATGGGATGGCCGCTGCAAAGTGACGTGAGTCCGACAAGCATCGCCCCGGCTTGGAGAGCGTTCGACGCCCCGGCGCTCGCGCAGACGTCGCGAATCGAGTTGGCGATTGCTGAGGCGACGACGCAGTTCTTCCTCGAATGGGTGCGCGACCGGATGCAACGCGTGAAGCCCGCAGACGGCACCCAGCTTGAGGAGGTGTTTGCCTCCCACGGCGGCGCGGAGAAGTTCCGGGTCTCGAAATCGGCCGCAGCGGATGCGGACTGGGCCGTGGTTCGGGCGAGGGGTTCAGTCGGGCGCGGGCCGTTACTTCTTGGGCTCGCTCTTGGGTTTCTTGGGCAGGGGCAGCGCGGGGTCTGTCACTACCGTGTTGTCCTTTGACGTTCCCAAGTCGGTCCCGTCGGCCGCCTTGCCGAGGATTGCGATGATGCGCCGGGTCTTCGTCTCCTGCGGCGTGAGACCCTTGGCTTTTGCAAGGCGGTCTGTGTGGGCTTCGACGCGATGCAGCGCCTCAAGGGTCTTGTCGATCTTGTCCTTGATGGATTCGCCGTCCTCGGTCTTCTCGGCGAGGTAATCCATGATGGTCTGTTCGATGTCCGGGCCGAGTTGCTTGATGGACTCACGGTCCTGCGTGGCGTTGAGCACGGCGCGGATTTTCGCGGCGTTGTTCTCAAGATACAGGTCGAGGTGCTTGCCCATCTGAACCGACGTCGTGGCGCAGAACTGCCGCAGGTCCTGCTCAACCTTGCTCTCCAGTTCCTCTCGAATGAGCGGGATTTGGTCCATCACGAGCGTCGGGATCTGCCGCACGAGCTCGGGAATCTTCTGTTTGAGTTCGCCCGCGAGATCGGTGGCCTTTTCCTGAACTTCATTATTGACGAAGAGCGTGACGTAATCGGCGGCGGTCTTGGGGTCGAGCCACTCGAGGATGCGGCTGGTGACGAAGCTCATGTAGCCGAGAACGATGAGCGACGCGATCAAGCCGGCGATTTGCGTGCGGCGCAGCGATGCCCGGGCTTTGGCAAGCTGGTCGGCGATGAATTGCTCGGCTGCGGACTGGCCGGTAGTGGGAGTCGACGTTGCCGCTGGCGCCGGTTGCCCGGTGGAACCGCTCGACGGGTCGCTGGGTGTGGGTGTCGTGCTCATGTTGGGTTAGAGATGGGGTTGTTACTTCTTCGCTTCTTTCTTCTTCGGCTCCTTCGGCGACTTGGTTGAAGGATCTTTCTCGTCCAGGTCGCTGAGGTCCTTGAACTCCTGCTGGAGCAGGTCGATGATCAGCGAGGCCATCTCCCATTTGGGAAAGTCCTCCGAGGCGTCGAATTTCTCCGTGCGTTGGATCTCCGAGACGTTTTCCAGGATGTTGTTCAGCGACAGAATGTGCGGAGCGAAGAGCCGGTCGCTGACGTGTTCGACCTGATCATGCGTCTCGGCGACCAGATTGTGCACGAGCGAGGCGACATTTTCAGGGGTGACCGTCGGATACATTTTCCGAATCTTGTCCTCGCGCTTCTTGAGCATCGCCCCGAAGGTCGAGTCGAGGACCTTCTCGCCGCGGTTCGGGAGGTTGTGCGTCAGCAGGTCGATTTCCTTCTTCAAGGTCGCGGCGATGTCAGGGGCGCGCTCATTGAGCTTTTGAATCTCAAGCTCAACCATCGGCTTGATGTCGTAGATCGCCTGCGTCGCGATCTTCTGCAGGCCGGGAACGACGTTCGTCTTGAGGCTGGCGGTCACGTCTCCGAGGAAGGCGTCCTGACGCGGCCCGGGGCTCGCCAGGCCGTTGACACCGTCGATCAGCCGCCCGACGCAAGCGGCCACGATGACGATGATGGCGAGGACGGAACCGGCCCGCCACAGGCGAGTTTGCGAGCGAACGGACTCCAATTCCTGAACTTGTTTCTGAACTTCATCCGGGCTCATAAATTGAGGCAAGGTTTGATGTGTGATGATTGTCTAGCTGGGTCGAATGGTGTTCTAGCCGAAGGCCCGGAAGAGGGGCAAGGGAAATATTCAGATTATTTTGAGCATGCCCGGTGGCCCTGTCGCCGTTGCGTCTTCCCCTGGTTGCCTGCGTGAAGTGGTATGCACGCGGGCAGCAACGACGAGTCTCGCGCCCTCGTTCGAAATGCCCACCCGGCCGCGACTGAATTCGCGCCGACGGGGTCGAGTCTAGCCCACGACACGTCATGCGAACTTCCCTCGCTATCTGGTCCGCAGTTCTCGTCACCGTCACCATGGCCCTGCGCGCGGCTGAACCGCCTGCCAAGGAGTCCGCGCAGGCGCCCGCCCCAGCAAAGGCGTCGAAGGGCGAACCCGCCTCCAAGCCCGTCGAGGAACTCGCCGCGATCGCCAAGCCGTCCATCGTCGTTATCTCACACTACGGGCGTGACGGGGGCGTGGACGGCGTCGGCGCGGGATTTGTCATTTCAACGAACGGCCTTATCGCCACGAGTCTGCACGTGATCGGCGAGGCGCGGCCCATCTCTGTGCAGTTTGCCGATGGACGGAAGTTCCACGCCACGCATGTCCACGCGTGGGATCGGAGTCGCGACCTCGCGATCATCCAGATCGCCGCCTCCAACACACCGGCGCTGGCGCTCGGCGACTCGGACACCTTGAAGCAGGGCACGCCTGTCGTCGCGCTCGGCAGCCCGCGCGGGCTCGACTTCTCCGTGGTGCAGGGCGTCGTCTCGGCGAAGCGCGACATCGAACTTGCGGAGATGATCCAACTCGCCATTCCGATCGAGCCGGGAAACAGCGGCGGTCCGCTGCTCGACATGCAGGGTCGCGTCCACGGCATCCTGACACTGAAGAGTGCCATCACGGAAAACCTCGGCTTCGCGATGCCCGTCAATGCGCTGAAGCCGCTGCTCGCCAAGCCAAACACCGTCCCGCTGGATCGCTGGCTCACAATCGGCGCGCTCAATCCGCGCGAGTGGGCGCAAGTCAACGGTGCTCGGTGGACGCAGAAGGCCGGTCGCATCTCCGTCGAGGGCGCGGGCAATGGCTTCGGCGGGCGGTCATTGCTCGTCTCGCAGCGCGTGGTGCCCGCGCGACCTTACGACGTGAGCGTGACGGTGAAGCTCGATGACGAGTCGGGCGCCGCGGGGCTCATCTTTGAGAGCGACGGCGGCGACCGGCATTACGGGTTTTATCCAAGCGCCGGCCGGCTCCGCCTGACGCGATTTGACGGACCAAATGTCTTTACATGGCATGTGCTGCAGGAAGTCGCGACGCCGCATTACAAGCCCGGCGACTGGAACACGCTCAAAGTCCGCGTCACAAGGGACCGGACAACGTGCTTCGTCAATGGCCATCTCGTCGCCGAGACGGACGACGGCGAATTGACCGCGGGCAAGGCCGGTCTCGCGAAGTTCCGCGACACGCAGGCGCAGTTCAAGGAATTCGCCGTCGGCACGAACCTCACGCCCACCACGCCCTCGCCGGACGTCGTGGCGGGCATCCTCAAGCAGGTCGAGAAGCTCCCGGCCACCGGCGCGCTCGACTTGAAAACCATCGAGGCACTCCAGCCGCACGCCGCGGCCGTGCCTGGGATTCTTGCCGAGCGGGCGAAGCAGCTCGAAGCCGAGGGCCGGCAGCTCAAACGGCTCGCCCTCGCGGTGCACCACAAGGCCGTTCAGGACGCCCTGGTGAAGGCGCTCGCGCAACCCGAGGAAACGATCGACCTGTTCCACGCCGCGCTGTTGCTGGCCAAACTCGACAATCCGGAGATGGACGTCGACGCCTACCGCAGGCAGCTCGATGCCATGGCCGCGGATGCCCGCGGCCGTCTCGCGGGAAAAACCGACGAGGCGTCACGGGTCGCCGCGCTCGTGAGCTTCATGTTCACCGAGTCGGGTTTCCACGGAAGCCGCAGCGATTACTACAACCGCGCGAACTCCCACATGAGCGGCGTGATGGACGACCGGGAGGGGCTGCCGATCACGCTTTCGGTGCTTTTCATCGAGCTCGCGCGGCGCGCCGGGGTCGAAGGCATCCGCGGTATTCCGCTGCCGAGCCATTTTGTCGTGCAGCACAAGCCCGCGAAGGGCGACGCCCAGTTGCTTGACGTGTTCGATGGCGGCAAGACGCTCTCGCGACGCGACGCCGAACGGCTCGTGCAGTTGAACACGGGCGAGCCCCTCCGCGAAGCGGATCTCCAGCCCGCCACCAAGCGCGACATCATCCTCCGCATCCTGCGCAACCTCGTCGGCGCCTCCAACCGCGCGGGCTCCAACGACCCGCCGCTGCGTTATTTCGAGATCATTTGCGCGCTCGCGCCCGACTCGCCGCGCGACCGGCTCAGCCGCGGATTGCTCCGCGCCCAGTCCGGCGACACTTCCGGTGCGCGGGACGACCTTACTTACGTGCTGGAGAAACAGCCGCGCGGCATTGATCTCGACCGCGTGAAGGAAGTGCTGCGCCGGCTCAACCGCGAGCCGTGAATCGCATCCATCGGCAGATGCCAGCCGGTCCCGCCGGCGACACCGTTCTTGACCTCGCCCTGCCTCCGCTAGAACGTCTGCGCCGACATGGTCCTTGAAGTCGTGAAATACGGACACCCCGTCCTGCGTAAAAAGGGCGCCAAGGTCGAATCCATCACGCCGGAACTCCGGCAGCTCATCGCGGACATGTTCGAGACGATGGCCGCGAAGCGCGGCGTGGGACTCGCCGCGCAGCAAATCGGCGAGGCGCTTCAACTGACCGTGCTCGACATTCGCGCGGTGACGGACCGGCCTTCGACACTCGAACTCGACGGCAAGCCCGCCGACCCGAACTCGATCATGCCACTCATCCTGCTCAATCCGGAACTCACACCCGCGGCTGAGCCTGTCCCGGGCAGCGAGGGTTGCCTGAGTTTCCCGGAACTCTACGGCGAGATTTCGCGCCCGGAGTCGATCGATGTCCGCGCGCTCAACGACAGGCTCGAACCCGTGCAGTTCCGCTGCGGCGGATTGCTCGCGCGCGCCATCCAGCATGAGCACGACCACTTGCACGGGATTCTGTTCATCGACCGCATGAGCGCGGAAAAAAAGCGCGAACTGAAACCCGAGCTGGACGAACTGGCGCTGGAAACCAAGGCGGCCCTGAAGCGGGGCAAGGGCGGATAGCCCGCAGGAATCGGATCGCAGACCCGGGCCGGGGGCTGCGCCGAGTCTGACCACGGGACGCCGTCTGCCGCCGGTCAAAACACCTTCCGCAAGGTCGAGGGCAGGATGTTCAACTCGGACCGATACTTCGCGACGGTCCGGCGGGCGATGACGATGTCCTTCTCCTTGAGCTTTGCCACGATGGCTTCGTCGGACAGCGGGTTCGCCGTGTCCTCCCCGGCGACCATCGCGGCGATGATGTCCTTGATGCTCGTGTTCGCCATGTCCGCGCCGGTGGTCATCTTGAAACCGGACGTGAAGAAGAACTTCATCTCGAACACGCCGTGGGGCGTCTCCATGTATTTGCCGGACACGGCGCGGCTCACGGTGGTTTCGTGCACGCCGACGACCTCGGCGACCTGGTTCATCGTGAGCGGCTTGAGGTGCGTGATGCCCTGCTCGAAGAACGCGCGCTGACGGTTCAGGATTTCGCGCCCGATGTTGAGGATGGTGCTCTGCCGCTGGTGCAGGCTTTTGATGAGGAATTTCCCGGCGCGGATTTTCTCGCGGATGTATTCGCGCACCTCGACGGGCGTGTCGGCTTGCGACATCAGGTCCTTGTAATGATTGCTGATGCGCAGGTGGGGAACCTGGTCGTTGTTCGTGGTGACCTGCCATTCGTCGCCGACTTTCTGGACAAAGACCTCCGGGACGATGTATTGCGGGTCATCGGGAAGGAACGCCCTCCCGGGCCGCGGCTCGAGCTGCGCGACGCGCTCGGCGGCGTTCTGCACGTCCACGGCGTCGATGGCGTCATTGGCCAGCAGGCGGGCGATTTCCTGAAAGCGCCGCCGCCCGAGAAGATCCATGTGGTCGCGCAGGATTCCATACTCGAGCGTCTTGGTGCGGCCGGCGCGCTCGAGCTGGAGCATGAGGCACTCGCGCAGGTCGCGCGCCGCGACACCGGGCGGCTGGAACGACTGCACCACTTTGAGCACGCCCGCAATACGATCGGCGGGCAACCCCGTTGACGCCGCGAGTTCGTCAACTTTCGCCTGGAAAAACCCGTGCTCGTCAATGTTGCCGATGATCAACTCGGCGATCTGGTTGTCCCCGGCGGGCAGGTTCGCTTCGCGCGCCTGTTCGAGCAGGAACTCCTGCAATGAGGTTTCCGCCACGAGCGAGTCGAACATGAACTGCCGGCGTTCCTCGTCCTCGGGCGTCGCGCGGTTGGGCAGGCTGCTCTGCGAGAAGTGCTCGCGCCACTCCTGGTCCATCTGCACGAGCCGGTCGAACTCCGCCTGGAAATCATCCACGGGCTCGGAACTTGGCTTCTCCGTCGCCGGGTCGAATTTCACATCGGCCGGCGGCTCCGCGGGATCGGTGGGGTCGATGTCGGCCTCGCCGTCCCTTTCGCGGGCGGCCTTTTCCTCCTGCGACAGCTCGGGCGCCTCCTCGAGGACGGGGTTTTGTTCGAGCTCCTGCTCGACGAGCGCCTTGAGTTCGAGGGTGGGAGCCTGCAACAGCGCCAGCGATTGCTGGAGCTGCGGGGCCAGCACCATCTGCTGGCTCATGCGTTGGCTCAGATGTAACCCTTGCGCCATGCGCGTGAAGATACGGGCGCAGCGGCGCGGCTCAAGGAGAGAAACGGGGCCGCCAAATTCATTGCCCGCCTCGGCCGCCCGTCCTACCGTCGCTCGTGCCCGCGCGGTTCACAATTCTTGGAAGCGGTTCGAGCGGCAATTGCGCCTACCTGGAATCGGGCGACACCCGTCTGCTCATCGATGCCGGCTTCAGCGGCCGGCAAATCCGGCACCGGCTCACGAGCCTGTCCCGCGGTCCCGAATCGCTCGCCGGAATCCTCATCACGCACGAGCACAGCGACCACGTGCAGGGACTCACCACCATCGCGGCGAAGCTGCGGGTGCCGGTGTATTGCAACGCCCACACCGCGCGCGCCCTCGAGGAGCAGCTCGGCCTCCAGCTCGAGTGGCGCCTGTTCACCACGGGCGCCAGCTTCGAGGTGGGCGAGGTCACGGTCGATTCCTTCAGCGTGCCGCACGATGCGTGGGACCCCGTCGGTTTTCTGATTCGCGCGCCTTCGGGGAACGTCGGCATCCTCACCGACCTCGGCCATGCGACGACACTGGTCATCGAGCGCATTCGCGAGTCGGACATCCTGCTGCTCGAAGCCAACCACGATTTGAAGTTGCTGCAGGAGGACACCAAACGCCCGTGGAGCACCAAGCAGCGCATCCTCGGCCGGCACGGCCACCTCTCAAACGACGCCGCGGCCGGTGTCGCCGCGGAAGTCGTCACGGACCGGTTGCGCCATCTTTACCTCGGGCACTTGAGCCGCGACTGCAACACGCCGCAACTCGCGCACGACACGGTCTGCGCGCGACTGCACGAACTCGGCGTCCGGCACGTCCGGGTCGAGACCGCGGGACAGGATTCGCCGAGCGCGACGATCGAACTGTGAGTTCACAACCCGTCCCGGCCGCGACATGTGCCGGGCCCGCTGATCATTCCGCCATTTCACCGCCACCATGCTTCGCGTCCAGCGCATCGAGTCCCTCGACATTCCGGAGCTCGCGCCCTACCGCTCGATGCGGCTCCAGCGCGACCACCATCAACAGGGCATCTTCGTGGCCGAAGGCGAGAAGGTGACACGCCGCCTTCTCGAGAGTCCCGTCGAGGTCATCTCCATCGTCCTGCCCGACAAATGGCTCGCGGACCTCGGTTCGCTCGCGGAACGCCGGCGGGAAACTGTCATCGCCCACGTCGCGCCGAAGGAGGTTCTCGAAACACTCACGGGTTTCCCGATGTATCAGGGCGTGCTCGGGCTGGGGCGCATTCCCGCGGCGGTGCCGCTCGACTCGGCGCTCCAATCGAGCCCGGGCCCGCGGCTCTTCGCCGCCGTGGACGGACTCACGAGCAGCGAAAACCTCGGCATCGTGGTGCGCAATTGCGCCGCGCTCGGCGTGCAGGCTTTGCTCGTCGGCGAGACTTCGTCGCATCCCTACATCCGCCGCGCCGTGCGGAATTCGATGGGCGCGGTGTTCAAGCTGCCGCTCATCGAGCCTGCGTCACTCGTCGAGGCGATTGCGGACCTTCGCCGCCGCGGGGTCTGTTCGTTCGCCGCGCATCCGCACACGGACGAGTGCAAACTCTCCGCAGCGGATTTCACGGGCGACTGCTGCATCGTGTTCGGGAGCGAAGGGCAGGGCCTCTCCGCCGAAGTGCTCGACGCGTGTGAGCGGTGCGTCGCCATCCCCATGTGCGAAGGAGTGGACTCGCTCAACGTCGCGAGCGCGACCGCGGCGTTTCTCTACGAAGTCCGTCGCCAGCGCGGGCTCGCGTGAGGATTGCGGCGGGCCCCGTGTTGCCCGCGCTTCCGTGTCAGCCACCGCCGAGATACCCGCGGCCGGGCGGCCATCCGTGCTGCATCAACACATCGCGCGTCGCATCCAGCACGGCAGGCGGCAACACACTTCCGCCGTGCAATCGCGGCGACGGCGCGTGCCCCGCCCGGTTCCCGTGCGCAAAGAAGTGATCCATCGCCTTGTTCGCATTCGCGAAGGCGTTGCCTTGCGGCAGCCCCGTCACGATGCGGAACACCTCGTTCACGACCGTGGTGAGTTTGCTCGAAGTCGCCCCGGCTCCGGCCGCGCGGCCTGCGTTCACGTCCTCGATCACCGAAAGCAACTCGCGCCCGAAGCAGTTCGCCGTGCTCAGCAGGAAGCCGTCGTAAGGTCCGCCCGCCGCGCGCGGCCACTTCGCGTAGTCCGCCTCCGCGCCACGCACGAGGAACACGCCATCGAGGGGCGCGCCCGATCGCGCCACGCGATCCGCGCTGCTCGTGTCCTTGAACAGGATGAAGTTCGGGAACCGCGCCGCGAGCGCGGCCACCGTGTCGGGCGTCATTTCGTTTTGCGTGACCTGCGGGAGTTGATACAGCGCCGTGGGAAGACCGAGCGCGAGGATGCCCGCGAGCGCGGCGTGAATCTGCGGCTGCGGGAGTTCCGCGCCCTTCGGCGGGCACACGGTGAAGCCGCACACGCCCGCGCGCGCGAGCGCCTCGTCCACGTCGCACGTGCCCGCGCGCGATTGCAGCCAGCTCACTGTTTCGAGGATGCACCGGCGCGCCTCGGCCGCGTCGGTCTTGAGCACGCCGATGAGCACGCGCAGCCCGAGGGGCGCCGATTCGCCGAGGATGTAATCGAGGAGTTCGCGGATTTCCGCGTCATCCATCTCCCAGCCGTCGCCGGTCGAGCCGGGGATGAGCAACCCCTTCACGCAGGGCGCGAGATGCCGCAGGTGCGCCGCCTGCCGCGCGCGGTCGAGCCCGCCCCCGGCGCGATAATGCGTGATCATCGGGCACCACAGCGCGGGAACGCCTGCGGGAAACAGCCGGGCGAAGCACCGCGCGCGATCGGGGTTCATGCGGGCTGGTCGGTCGCGGGATCGGCCGGGCTCACCGGGCGCCTGCGCCCAGCGGCCTCCATTTCACCGTGCGGACGGCGCTGTCGGTTTGATAGGTGGCGATGCCGAACGGGATGCTCGATTCGATTTCGCCGAACCGCATGCTGATCTTCTTGTCCTTGATGTCCTGGTCAATGAGCAGCTTGGCCTCGCGGTCGAGCCGGACTTGGATTCGGTCCTCTGTGACCCGCAGCCAGACATGAAACCACTTGTCCTTCGGAAACGTGAGGAATTGCGTCGTCTCGTTTTCCGACGCGTCGAGTCCGTCGATGCTTGAAATGCCCACGGTGGCGCCGCCCCAACCGCCGAGCACGAGCGTCGCGTGCGCCCTGCCGACGGGGAAGGTGAGCCCGCAGAAAAAATCCCCGCCTTCGATCTTGAGCGCCTCCAGTTCGACTTCGTACGCGCCGGACGGCGGCGGATTCGTGAGCGTGATGCCGCTGAGACTCGCGCCCGCGGGAATGAGGATCACAGGCCCGCCTCCGCGGAAGCTTTGTTCGATCCTCGGTTCGCCGCCTCCGGCGAAGTCCGTGATTTTCCATCCCGCGAGCGACTTGCCGTCGAACAGCGTGCGCCAGCCGTCCGTGGGCCGCACGGTCGCGCGTGCGCGCGCCGCGGAACTTTCGGATGGGTGGCAACCCAGCCGGCAGGACGTGCCGGGCAGCGCGCCCGCCGCGAGCAACACGGCAGCGAGACATCGCGCCGCGCTGGAGAAGGTGAGCGAATCCGGCCGGGTCATGGGGGTGGATTGTTGGCTCGCCGTCATCCGTGATCAAATCAAAAACCAGTGGCAAGTGAGACGGACTGCAGCCGACGCGGTGCTGCCGGCGTTCCGATGCCCGTCCGGCCGGCGGCATCGCTCAGCCTGCGTGATCGGGGCGGGCGGCCCGGCGCGAGCATCTGGGATTCGCGCAACCGCGGGATCACCATTCACGGCACGGACTGCCTGCTCGTGCGGGATTGCGTCGGCGACCGGCGCGTGGGACTCGACCTGCCGGGGTGGTAGGTGCCAGACTCGGCCTCGCACGCGAATTCACGGCCCGCCACCGGACGCGATTTCGGTCCTTGAACTTGGGCGGGGCGCCGCAATCCTTGCGGCCCGGACGCTTCGCATCCGGGCTGGCCGCCCAGGATGGCAGCGCCCCGTTCGCAGGCACGGTGCCCGCAACGGGGGTGATGCGTGTTCACCGTTGACGCTGGTGAATGCGCTTCGCACACTGCGCGTGGCGATCCAACCCTTCGCCGGGGCGGATCGCTTTTTTGCTGACCGCAACCCGAATAGGAACATGAACCTCGACACCCTCTACTCGTCCCTCACCATCAAGACCGGCGCGAAGCTCGCGCTGGTCGTCCTCGACGGTCTCGGCGACATCGCCACGGCCGCGCAGGGCGAACTCACCCCGCTCGAAGCCGCCCGCACGCCGAACCTCGACGCGCTCGTGCGCCGCGGCGTCGCGCAGGGCCGGATGATTCCCGTCGCGCCCGGCATCACGCCCGGCAGCGGGCCGGGCCATCTCGGGTTGTTCGGCTACGACCCGTTGGACTACGAGGTCGGCCGCGGTGTGATCGAGGCGCTCGGGCTCGGCCTGGAGATGAAGGCCGGCGACGTCGCCGCGCGCGCGAACTTCTGCACGCTGGACAGGAGAGGCATCGTGACCGACCGGCGGGCGGGCCGAATCGCGACCGGGGTGTGCGAGGAGTTGTGCGCGCTGCTCTCGAAGAAGATCAAGAAGGCGGGCGGCGCGCAGGTGATCATCAAGGCGGGCAAGGAGCACCGGTTCGTGGTGATCTTCCGCGGCAAGGGGCTCGAAGGGCCGCTGGGTTCCACGGACCCGAACCGCGAGGGTTTGCCCATCGCGACCGCGAAGCCGGCGAACGCAAAGTCCGCCGCGCAGAAGCGAACCGCGAAAGCCGTGGCGGATTTTTGCCGGCAGGCGCTGCCGTTGTTGGCGAAGCAGGCGAAGGCGAACGGGTTCCTGATGCGCGGCATCGCGCACCAGCCGGAGATTCCATCGTTCGAGGAGCGCTACCAGCTCAAGCCCGCGTGCCTCGCGGTGTATCCGATGTACAAGGGGCTGGCGCAACTCGTGGGCATGACGAAGATCGAGGGCCCGCAGACCATTGCAGGGCAGTTCGAGCGATACGTGGCCGAGCGCGCGAACTTTGACTTCTTCTTCATCCACTACAAATACACGGACAAGTTTGGCGAGGACGGGAACTTCGCCGCGAAGACGAAGGCGATCGAGGAGTTCGACGCGGCGCTGCCGATCCTGCTTGCGAACAAACCCGACGTGCTGGCGATCACGGGCGATCACTCGACGCCGTGCGCGATGAAGGGCCACTCGTGGCATCCGCAGCCGGTGTTGTTGCACTCGGCGTTCAGCGGTTCGGACAAACTCGACCGCTTCACGGAAACCGACGCGAACCTCGGTTCGCTAGGCGTGTTCGAGGCGAAGCACCTCATCCGGCTCATGCAGGCCAACGCCCGGATGTTCGACAAGTTCGGCGCGTAGCCATTGCGAGCTGAGATTTCAGCCGGACCGATGCGGGGGCACCGGAGCGCGCCCGGGAATCCTCCCTTGCCGCGTGGCGAGTTTGCGTAAAACCGTGCCCCAAAATCGCCCGCGACAGCGCCGCGACGACCGGGTCAACGCATCGGAAGTGGCCCCAACCTCAACACACCCGCCGGCAGCCGGCAACGGCCTGCATCCCCCGCCATGCCCATGATGTCGCGCATCGTCCATTCCCTCCCGTTTCGCCGGCGAGCCGGACTGCACGCGGGTTCGACGGACGGGAAGTTATCCTTGTCTAGTTCGGGTTGTGTGGCACTTTACGCGCACGAAACGGATCCAAACCATGAACAAGCCCAAGATCATCGCCTACCTGAAGCCCACCTGCGGTTGGAGCAACGGCGTCCGCGCCATCCTTCGCAAGTATGACCTGCCTTACGAGGATCGCGACATCATCAATGACCCCGTGCAGCGGCAGGAAATGATCGAGAAGAGCGGCCAGATGCTCAGCCCGTGCGTCGAGGTCAACGGCCAGATGCTCGCGGACATCAGCGGCGAGGAAGTCGAAGCCTACATGCTCGCCAACGGACTTGTGCAGTCGAACGCGCGCACTCCCGATGCGCCGACGAACCAGCCTTGCGCCCACGAGATGCCCGGCGCCGCGCCGATGCAATTCAACCGCTGATCCAGTTGTTTCCCGACCCACCGTCGTCCGGCGCCGGTGGATTCGCCCGGCGCGCAACAAGCGTTGTTCGGAAAGGTTGCCGCGGTTCCGCGCAAGCAGGCTTTCGCCAAATTCAAGCGAGTGCGAACGATCCACTCAGTTCCAGCCATGCAGCGGCTCGCCGGTTCGTGGCGCCGCCGCGGCCGTCGAGTCGCCCTTGTCCCCACGATGGGCTTTCTGCACGAAGGCCACTTGAGCCTCATCCGCCGCGCGCGCCGCGCGGTGGGCTCACGCGGGATTGTCGCCGTGAGCCTCTACGTCAATCCTGCGCAATTCGCCGCGGGTGAGGACCTCTCCCGCTATCCCCGCGACCTGCCGCGGGACACGAGGCTCTGCCGCGCGGAAGGCGTGGATGTGTTGTTCGCGCCGGATGACGCTTCGATGTATCCGGCGGCTGGCGGCGGGTTCAGCACGTTGGTCGAGGAAACCGCCGTGAGCCGGACGATGGAAGGCGCATCGCGGCCGACCCACTTCCGGGGCGTGACCACGGTCGTCGGCAAACTCCTTCACATCACCCAACCCGACCTCGCCGTGTTTGGCGCGAAGGATTTCCAGCAGGCCGCCGTCGTCCGCCGGATGATCCGCGACCTGAACTTCCCGGTGAAACTAATCCTCGCCCCGACGGTGCGCGAGCCGGACGGACTCGCGCTGAGTTCGAGGAACAACTACTTGAGCCCTGATGAACGGGCGCAAGCGACGATTCTCTCACGCTCGATCCGGTTTGCTCGCGCAAGGGTTCGCCGGGCGCGCGAACCGATACCCGCCGCGAGTTTGAAGCAGGAACTTCGCAAGCTCATCGCGACCCAACCCGCGGCGAGGGTGGACTACCTCGAGTTCTTTCACGCCGCGACATTCGAACCCGCGCCCGCGGCCGCGCGCGGCATTCACTTCGCGCTCGCGGTCTTCGTCGGGCGCACGAGGTTGATCGACAACGGGAGGCTCTGATGCGACCTCGCGCCCCGTGAGCGGGGCACTCCCGGGTTGAAGCCCGTCCGGGGAAGGGCAGCCATGATGGCGTTGGGAGAAATCGTCAAAGAATTCCTCGTGGAGGGCCACAAGAACCTCGACCGGTTGGACCAGGACTTCGTTCGCGCGCCGGTCAACGCTTCCGACCCCCCGCCCGGATTCGCGCGCGTTCCAGATCCTCCCGCGTGTTCACATTGGCCAGCGCGCGCAACGCGGCCCCGCTCACACGAACCTGCTTCGCGCCGGTCTCCCGCGCGAGGGATTGCAGTGAGAACTCCCCGCGGGCGATCAGCGCCCCGGCGACTCGGAGCGCCCCGCGCCGCAGCGCGAACGGAAACCCCGCGACCCGCCGCTGCGTCACGAACGCCGCGGTTGTCCGGCCGCGCATCAGGCCGGCGATTTTCCGGATGAGCGCGGGCGGAACAAACGGCATGTCACACGCGAGAAACACCAGCGCGTCCGCGCGGCTTCGCCGCAACGCAGTCACCACGCCCCCCATCGGCCCGCACCGCGGCACCGCGTCACGGCGCACGATCCGGACGCGGAGTCCCGCCGACGTCGCCGCCGCCGAGACAAGGGCGAGCATCGGGCTCCGGCCGATTCGCGCGCGCGCCTTGTCACGGCCCATCCGCCGGCTCTGTCCGCCCGCGAGGATGAACACCTCGCACCCGGGTTTCGCCGTTGCCTTGGGCGTTCGTCGTCGTTGCACGCGCGAATCATCACACCCGGTCCCCCTCGTGCAAGCCCGCGGACTTGACTTCACGGTCGCGCCGCGAAACATACGCGCGGACGCATGAAGCACTCCAAGACGCCGCGCAACCTCCCGTCAGCGAGGGAACTTCGCGAACTCCAGGTCGAAATCGATTTCTTCGAGGGATTGGCCGTCGCCGACCCTGGGAATCCGGATGTCCTCCGCGCGCTCGGGGACAATTATACGCGCGCGGGCCGCCACGCGGACAGCCTGCGCGTGGACGTAACGCTCGCGCGCCTGCTGCCCGACGACTCGATGATCCACTACAACCTCGCGTGCAGCTACGCGCTCACGAGCCAGATCGAGCGGGCCATTGAGACGCTGCAGCGCTCGATGGACCTCGGCTTTCGTGACTTCGAGTGGATCGATTCCGACCCCGATCTCACGCCGCTTCGCAATCATCCGCTCTTCGGCGCCGTCCGCGCCAAGATCCGCGCGCTCCAGCGGTGCAGGCACTGACCGCCGCGCGCGCAACCCTGCGATGAACGTCACCGTTCGAGGCCGCAGGCGCCCGTTCCGCACGGTGAGTTTTGACGCGGCGCGGAACGAAGTCGTCCTCATCGACCAGCGGTGCTTGCCCCACGAGTTCAAGCTCGTCCGCACGCGCGACTTTCGCGAGACCGCGGAGGCCATCCGCGACATGACGGTGCGCGGCGCGGGAGCGATCGGAGCGACCGCCGCGTTCGGACTCGCGCAGGGCGCGCGCGCCTTTTGCAAGGGCGGGCTCGCGAAGTTCGAAGCCCATGTCGAGCGCGTCTTCGAACGGCTGAAAGGCGCGCGCCCGACGGCCGTGGACCCGGTGAACGCGATGCTTGAAGTCCGCGCGCGCCTCGGCGCCGGGACGACCGTCGCCGGCCGGCAAGCACGCGCGCTCGACGCCGCGATGGCGTTTGCAGACGAGGATGTTTCCCATTGCGAGGCCATCGGCCGCCACGGGGCGAAGCTCGTGCGCGCGGGGGCGCACGTGCTCACCCATTGCAACGCGGGCTGGCTCGCGTTCGTGGACATCGGCTCGGCCACGGCGCCGCTCTACGCCGCGCAGGAGCTTGGGCGGAAGTTCCACGTCTTTTGCGCCGAGACCCGCCCGCGCTCGCAAGGCGCGACACTCACGGCGTGGGAACTCTCGCAGCAGGGCATCTCGCATGAGATCATCGCCGACAACGCGGCGGGCCACCTGATGCAGCAGGGCGAGGTCGACCTCGTGCTCGTCGGCAGCGACCGCACGCTCGGCCGCACGGGCGAGGTCGCGAACAAGATCGGCACTTACACCAAGGCCGTGCTCGCGCACCGTCACGGCATCCCGTTCTACGTGTGCATCCCGCTCTCGACGATTGACTGGAATCTCCGGCGCGGTCGCGACATTCCCATCGAGGAGCGGAGCGGGGACGAGGTGCTCGGGGCGTGGGGCACGGTCCAGGGTCCGAAGATGTCCGCGCGCGCGTATCTCCGCGTGGCGAACCCGGGAAGCCGGGCGCGCAATCCCGGCTTCGACGTGACCCCGCCGGAATTGATCACGGGAATCGTCACGCCCGCCGGCATCTTCAGGCCGTCCGAACTCTGGCGCCACCGCGCGCAACTCGGAGGGCCGCGGTAGCGGGCAGTTCCCGGTTGCCGTTCGAAACTCGGTTGCTGCCCTGCGCCGCGTCCGGCGCAGAAAACCCGCTCAGCCACTTCAACATGAATCCCACGGCACTCATCGACAAGGTCGTCAACCGGGCGGTGCTTGGCGCGGCCGAACTCACCGGCCGCGCGGCCTGACCCCCGGGCGGCGCTCCAGGGAAACGCTGGAGAATCGTTTCAACCACAACGACACGAAGGACACGAAGAAGGCGGGGACGCCAAGCCTTGCCCCTTTGTGTCCCTCGTGACTTTGTGGTTCAGGAACGCGCCTCCGCCACGAGCAACGCGCGAATCTGTTCCACGCCCGCCGTGCCCGTCGTGCCGAGTTGGTGGACCACGATGGAGGCCGCGGCCATGGCGAGTTCGAGCGACTCGCGCAATGTCGCGCCCGCGGCGAGCGCGGCGGCGAGGTTCGCGGTCACGGCGTCGCCCGCGCCCACCACGTCTATCGGTCCGCGCGCGGGCGGGGCGGCCACGTGCGCGACTTCGCCCGCGGGCGTCGCGCCGATGATGCCGCGCTCGGACAAGGTGACGAACACATTGCGGCCGTGTGTGTGCGCGAGTTTCCGCGCGACCGCGCAAAAGTCGGCCATGTTCGATGTCGCAGCCATTCCCGTGAGCGCGGCGAGTTCAGCCGCGTTCATCTTGAGCATCACGTCGGGCCAGCCGCGAAGCGAGCGTCGGCTGTCGCCGATGACGGTCTTGACCGGATAACGCTCCAAGGCCGTTTGCAAAGCCCCGAGCAAGGCTGTGGTCACGACACCGGTGTCAGCCACGTTCACCTGGTCCAGCACGACGAGCGCATCCAGACTCGGGAGCACGACGTTCAGGGCGCGCATCACTTCGCCAGTCACGACCGCGGGCGTGGGTGACCAGTTCTTGCTGTCGAGCCGGTTCAATTCCACGGGCGGCCTGCCGGGGGAGACGACCAGCGGCTTGCAGTAGGTGAACGTCCGCCGCAGCGGCGTGCGCACGAAGCCACCGGGCCGGACGCCACGCAGGCCCGACAATGCGTTTTCCAACTCGAATCCCTCGCCATCCTCACCACGGAATCCGATCGTGTGTATCGTGAGGACTCCCAGGCTCACGAGGTTGTTGGTCACCGTCCCCGCTCCCCCGGGTTGCGAGCGCACGTTCACCACGTTGTGCACGGGCAGGCCCGTCTCGATGGACGTCTCCTGCATCGCCGGGTCAATTTCGAGGTAGCGGTCCAGGCAGAAGTCGCCGACGACCGCGAGGCGCAGCGAAGCGTAGCGCGAGGTGATTTCGTTGAAGCGGGCCGGAGTCACGGCTTCGTCAGCGCGGCGAAGAGGTTGTGCAGAAACGCCACGTTGTCGCATTGCGCATAGTGCATCGTGCCGCCCATGCGCGAGTAGCTCTTGCAGAAGCGCAGGTAGTAGGCCGCATTGTCCTTCGGCGGCTCGCCTTTCGACCAGTCCCAGCCGCCGCCGTCCTGCAAGTCCACCACGTAGATGTGATGCCCGGCCACGACGGGCCGGCCTTGCGCGAGGCGGATGTTGTTCACGCAGCTCAGGCTCTTCTCGAACACCTGCGGCCCCATGATCGCGGAACCGACCGAGAGCACCACGCCGCCGTCAAGTCGCTCGACCGCGCCGCCGAACCATTTGAAGTCCGCCTCCGCCGCGCGGCCGAGCGCCGCGCCGTTGAACCACGGATGATTCGCGATGATGTCGTAGCCGATGCCCGGATGCACCGTGAACGGCACGTCGTGGCGCACGGCCTGAGCGAGCGGCGAGACATTGCGGTTCGGGTGCAGGTGAATCTGGGGTCCGGGTTGCAGGCCGAACTTCCGCATCGCGCGCGCGAGGTCGAGCTTCGCCGGCGCCAGCGGATCCATCGGGTGACCGGCCACGGCTTCGAGCAATTCCCTCTCGGCAGGCAGGATGGCGCCGTCTTCGTAGATGAACGTCCCGAGCGAGCGGCCGAAGCCGAGTCCGCGCGCGCCGCCGGCCAGCAGCGCGAGGTGGATGAGCCGGCCGGTTTCGTCCCACGTGCCGAACGTGCCGGTGGCGACGTTGTCGCGCACACTCTCGGTGGAGCGGCCGAGGTAGCTGAATTCCCAGTCGTGGATGATGCCCGCGCCGTTCGTCGCAAGGTGCGTGAGCCAGCCGCGGTCCAGCATCTGGCAAAGCAGCAGGTGCGCGCCGTTCTTGATGAGGTGCGCGCCGTAAATGAGCATCACCGTGCGCCCGCCCGCGAGCGCCTCGCGCACGCGTTGCGCGCAACCGTGCACCAGGTCGCTGGCTCGCGGCTCCAGCGCGGGTGGCTGGGACGATGGCTCGATGAGGATGTCTTCCACGCGCGCCTCGCTGCGGCGCCCGGCAAGCGGGAAGACCCTGACCTGGTCGAGGTCGAGCGGTCGATGCGGATTCAACATCACAGCATCCTTCCTCCTGCTTCACTGCCCAATCCCAATCCTGCTCTTGACCCTGATCCTCGGGCATCTCCGCGAACAGGAAGGAGATGAGGAGCAGCATGGGGATTAAGCGGGAAGGTCGCGTTCATCGTCGTCACTTTCCCAGCAGCCAGTCCATCAACGCCACCCCATCGCGGAAATCCGGGATCACCACGTCCGCGCCGACGCCAAGCAGCCGCTCGCGCTTCCACTCGTCGAAACGGCCGGAGCCGTTGTGCGCCTCGTCGCTCGCGACCGCGACCGCGAGGCCGCCGGCTTCCTTCGTGTTCTCGATCTCCACATAGCCGTCGCCGAAGGCGAGCAGTTGCTCGCCCGCGATCCCGTTCTCCCGCAGCAGCCGCTCGATGACCATCTTCTTGGAGAATTGCCTGAAGTCGTCGAGCGCGCCGTAAACGTGGCCGCCGAAAAACTCCGTGATCCCGAGCAATCCCGCCTCGCGCTTCACGAAGACCTCGTCCGTGCCGCTCGCCAGATACAGCGTGAGTCCGCGGCGGCGGAGGTCCGCGAGCAACGTGCGCGACCCGAGCACCAGCAAGGTGTCGGGCGCGATCGCGCCGCTGCGAAGTCCGTCGGTGCGCGAGCGGATGCGTTCCTCGAGGCGGCGGAGATACTCGTGCTTATACCACAGCGGCTCGCGCGGCTCGCCGCCGCGCTCACGGATGCGCTCGGCGAGCTGCATCATCTGGTAGATGGTCTGCTTGCCGTTGAGCCGCATGATGTCGCCGGTCATCAACCGCGCGAGATCCGCCTCGGTCTCGCCCGGCCGGCGCGGGAGCATCTCGACGAACATCGGGACCATCACCGCGGGCCAGCCTTCGCGGATGAGCGACAGCGTGCCGTCGAAGTCGAACAGCACGTGGCTCACGCGCGGGCGAGGCGCGAACGCGGGCGTGAACTCGACCAATCCGGAGAACTTCGGGGCGGCGGCGACCATGTGACGGCATCTTGCGCGAGCGGGGCGGGGAAGGTCAACGGCGGGCCGAGTGCCGCGCGGGCGTTGCCGGAGTTCAGTCGCTGCCCATGTCTCATGGGACCTGTTCGACCTGTCGCCGCTCCGGCCCGACCCACACGCACAGCGCGGACGCCACTCCCAACCCCGCACACAGCGCCCAAAGTTGGGGAGCGTCGTGCGCGTAGAGCGCGGTGCCCCATGTCGGCCCCGCGATGAGCCCGAGCGCCCAGACCACGCTCACCATCCCCAGGTAGCGCCCGCGCATGTGCAGCGGCGCGAGTCCCGCCACGTAAGCCAACGAGACCGGCGACGCGAGCATCTCGCCGAGCGTCCACACGAGCACCGTGCCCGCGAGCGTCCATGCGTCGCGCGCGAACGCCGTCAGCGCGTAGCCGAGGCCTGTGAGCAGGTAGCCGAGCGCCATCACGGGCCGCGCGGGGAGCCGCTGCGTGACGCTCGTCAGCGGCAGTTCGCAGATGACCACGATGAGCCCGTTGAGCGAGATGAGGACGCCGTAAGCCGCGCTCGACAGCCCCACGTCGCGCACGTGAAGCGGCAGCGACGCTGTCATCTGGAAGAACACGAACGTGATCGGCGCAACCGCGAGCAGGAAACACAGGAACTCCCGGTCGCGCGCGACCTGCTTCAAGTCCGCGCGCCAGTCCGCCTTGTCGCCGCGCTGGCGTTCGCCGTCGGGCAGCGTCGCCAGCGCGATGACCCCGAACAGCGCCGAAGTGATCGCATCGCCGATGAAGAGCCAGATGAACAACTTCTCCGCGAGAAAGCCCGCCGTGGCCGGGCCGCACGCGAAGCCGGCATTGATCGCGAGCCGATACACCGCGAACGCGGTCACGCGCTTCTCCGGCGGCGCGAGGTCCGTGACGAGCGCCGAGCACGCGGGCCGGTAGAGTTCGCTCGCCGCGCCGAGCAGCAGCGTGAGCGCGGTGATGGTGGAGAACGTCTCCGCCTGCGAGAGCGCGAGCATCGCCGCCGCGCCCGTGAACATGGAGAGCGCGATGGTGGTGCGCCGGCCGATGCGGTCGGCGAGCCAGCCGCCGAGTGCCGAGGCCGCGAGGTGTCCGACTCCGTAGGCGCCCACCGCCAGGCCCGCCTTTGCAGGCGAGTGACCGTGCTTCGTGAGGTGCAGCACGAGGAACGGCATCACGAAGCTGCCGAACTTGTTCACGAACGTGCCGGCGAAGAGCATCCACAGCGGGCGCGGCATCGCGCGCAAGTCGGAGGCGAGGTTGGCGAACACGGCGCGGACAATACGGGCGCCAATGGCCGCGTTCAACCGCGCCGCACGCCGCGCTCCCGCGCCCGCAACCACGCGGTGGCTCCCTCGAGTTCGCTGAATTTCCCCTCCAACTGCGCCTCGAATGCGGCCTCGAGGATTTCGGAGAAATGCGGCCCCGGTTTCATGCCGTGCTCGATGAGGTGGCGGCCGAGCAGGATGGGCCGGGGGGAGCGGTTTTGCAGTTCGAGTTCGGCGGCCTTGGCGCGAAGCGTCGCCACGGTCTCGGGCACGACGCACGGTTGCGGCGGCCGGCCGAAGCAGTCGGCGGTGATGACCACGCACAAGCCCTCGATGGTCTCGGGCGCGAGGCGGCGCGCGAGCCGGCGCACGCCCCGGTCGGTGATCGTCTGCAAGTGCGCGAGGTGGCACTTCACGAGCGGCGGCACGCGTTCACGGAGCGCGTTCGGCGCGTTGATGCGCGCGAGGAACGCCTCGGCCAGCGGCACGCCCGCCTCGTCGTGCCCGGGCGAGACGATCCGCAGGCGGCCGTCCTTCTCCGCGCGGTGCGTCGTGGTGGCCTTGCCGAAGTCGTGCGCGAGCACCGCGAGCATCCACGCGATGCGCGAGTCCCCGGGCGCAGCCCGCCACTCGGGGAGTTTGGCGAGCGCATCGCAGCAATGGCATGTGTGGATGAAGACATCGCCTTCAGGGTGCCACTCCGATTCCTGCGGCACGCCGCGCATCGCGTCGACCTCGGGGAAGTGCCCCAGCCAGCCGGCGTCGGCGAGGAACTTCAGCCCGGCGGAAGGCACGGTGCTCTTGGCCGCCCATTTGAACCACTCCATGCCGACGCGCTCGACTGCGAGCTCGCCGAAGCTCGACGCGATGCTGCGGCACAACGCGACCGTTTCCGGCGCGGGAGTGAGCTCGAAGCGCGACGCGAACTGCATCCCGCGCAACACGCGCAAAGGGTCCTCGGCGAACGCCGCGCTTGTGTGGCGCAAGACGCGGTTCCCCAGGTCCGCCTTCCCGCCGTGAAAGTCGAGCACCTCGCCCGCGCGCGGGTCGAACATCAGCGCGTTGATGGTGAAGTCGCGCCGGCCCGCCGCTTCCGCGGGCGTGATGTTCGGATCGAACCCGACCAGGAATCCCGTGTGCCCCGGCGCCACCTTGCGGTCGCGGCGCGGGATGCTGAAATCGTAGCCGATGCCGCTGCCCGTGGTGAGCTTCACGACCCCGAACGAACGGCCGACGAGGTCCGTTCGGCCGTGCCGGCGCAACGCGGGTTCGAGCTGCTCGTAGTTCACGCCGAAGACTTCGACATCGAAGTCCTTCACGGCGAGTCCGAGCAGCGAATCGCGAACGCACCCCCCCACGAGATACGCGCGCCGCAACTCGGGCGTCTCCGCGAGAATGCGGCGCAGTTCGGCAGGCAGTTGGACGTGCACGGGCGAACCCTCCCACAGCCAGGGGCCGATGGCAAAGCGTCCGACGCGACGCGCCCGCGCGGTTTGCTTCCTTGCACCGTGCGCGGGGCTTCCCTTAAATCGCCGCGTGCCGGCCAAAGTCATCGTTGTCGCCAACCAGAAGGGGGGCGTGGGCAAAACCACCACGGCGGTGAATCTCGCGGCGTGCCTCGCGTGGGCCGGCCGCCGCGTGCTGCTCGTGGACGTGGACCCGCAGGCGAACGCGACGAGCGGCGTGGGCTTCGAGAAACTTCCCGGCGCGAGCGCCTACGACGCGCTGCTCGGTCAGGGCGCGCTCGCGGAGAAAATCCAGAACACCGCGTGGGAGCGCCTCGAACTGGTGCCCAGCGAGCCGGACTTGTGCAGCATCGAAGTCGAGCTCTCCCGGATGGAGAATCATCTGCAGCGGTTGCGGCTTGCGCTGGGTCCCGTCGCGTCGAACGGACGGTTCGAGGTCGTCCTCGTGGACTGCCCGCCCTCGCTGGGGATGCTTACGCTGAACGCCTTTGCCGCGGCGGATTCACTCATCGTGCCGTTGCAGTGCGAGTATTACGCGCTCGAAGGCATCTCGATGATCAACCGCGTGCTCACGCAGCTCCGCGACTCCGGCGTAAACCCGAAGCTCGAGTTGCTCGGCGTGTTGATGACGATGTATGACGCGCGCACCCGGCTCGCGCGGCAGGTCGTGGACGAAGTCCGCCAGCACTTTGGCGAGCTGGTGTTCGAGACGCTCATCCCGCGCACGACGCGTCTCGCGGAGGCGCCGAGCTTCGGCAAGCCGATCATCGCCTACGACAAGTATTCCGCTGCCGCGGCCGCCTACGAGTTGCTCGCGCAGGAGGTCGCGGCGCGGTTGAAGCTCTGACGCCTGGACTTCGCGCACTTCTTTCTTCTCACGCGGCCGCGGCGCGATAGGCTCCGCGCATCCATGAAACGGGTCCTCCTCGCATCCCTCGCCGCGTTCGCCTCGTCCGGTCTCGGCGCCGCGCCCGGTGGCGTCGAGGCGATGCTCGCCCGTGAAATCATCGGGCCGCGGCTCACGCAGGCGGAGGTCGAGGACTACGTGGAGAATCACGTCCCGCTCATGCCGGCGGTGAAGTCCGCCGGCGACTGGGACAGGCTCGCGTCGAAAATGCGCGCGGACGTGCTCGACTTTGTGGTGTATCGCGGCGCGGCGGCGCAATGGCGCAACTACGCAGGCAAGGTCGAGTGGCTCGACACCATCGAGGGCGGCCCCGGCTACAGCATCCGCAAGCTGCGTTACGAAGTGCTGCCCGGCATGTGGACGTGCGCGCTGCTCTACGTGCCCGCGCACATCAGCGGCAAGGTGCCGGTCCACCTCGCCGTCAACGGCCACGACGCGAACGGCAAGCAGTCGCCCTACAAACAGGTCCGCTGCGCGCACCTCGCGCGCAACGGCGTCATCTCGCTCAACGTCGAGTGGTTCGGCATGGGGCAGCTTCGCACGCCCGGCTTTGCGCACGCCTCGATGAACCAGCTCGACCTGTGCGGCACGAGCGGGTGGGCGCCGTTCTTCCTCCAGATGAAGCGCGGGCTCGACATCCTGCTCGCGCTGCCGCAGGCGGACCCGCAGCGCGTCGCCGTCAGCGGGCTTTCCGGCGGCGGCTGGGGCACCATCATCATCAGCTCGCTCGACACGCGCGTGACACTTTGCAACCCGGTGGCCGGCTACTCGAGCTTCCGCACGCGCGTGCGCAACCACTCCGACCTTGGCGATTCCGAGCAGACGCCGAACGACCTTGCGCTGTGGACCGATTACGCGCACATGACCGCGATGCTCGCGCCCCGCGCCGCGCTGATCACGAAGAACGCGAAGGACAACTGCTGCTTCGCGAGCGGGCACGCGTTGCAGCCGCTGCTCGACGCCGCCGAGCCCATATACAAGCTGCACGGCAAGCCGGACCGGCTCCGTTCGCACGTGAACTACCTGCCCGGCAACCACAATTTCGACCAGGACAACCGCGAGGCGTTCTACCGCATCGTGCGCGACGTGTTCTACGGGGGCAGCCACGAGTTCGCCGCGAAGGAAAGCGCGCTGCCGTCCGACGTGAAGCCGAAGGAGCAGCTCGACGTGCCGCTGCCCGCGGACAACGTGGACTTCAACAAGCTCGCGCTCACGCTGGCGAGCAGCCTGCCGTTGAACGCCGGCGCGCCTGCGGACGCGGCGGCGCTCAAGCCGCGCCGCGCGAAGCTGCGCGACATTGTCCGCGCGAAGGACTACACCGTCGAAGCCGGGCGCGCAGGCGCGGAGGAGAAGGACGGCGTGAAGGCCGTGTTCTGGCGGCTCAAGCTCGCGGGCGAATGGACGCTGCCCGCGGTCGAGCTCACGCGCGGTGAGGCGAAGACAACGGTCGTGCTCATCAGCGACGCCGGGCGCAAGGCGTCCGCCGCCGAGGTCGAGAAGCACCTCGCCGCCGGGCGGCGCGTCGTGGCGGTGGACCCGTATTACTTTGGCGAGTCGAAGATCGCGTCGCGCGACTGGCTGTTCTCACTGCTGCTCGCGTCCGTGGGCGACCGCCCGGTGGGGTTGCAGGCGAGCCAGGTCGGGGCCGTGGCGCGTTGGGCGCACAAGCAGCACGGCGCGCCCGTCTCCCTCGCGAGCATCGGCCCGCGCACCAGTGTCGTCGCGCTTGTCGCCGCCGCCCTGGAGGAAAAGTCCGTCGCCTCGGTGGACACGGTGGAGCCGCTTGGCAGCCTCAAGGAATTGATCGGGCGAAACGTCGCCGTGAGCCAGCAACCCGAAATGTTCTGCTTCGGTTTGCTCGAGCACTTCGACGTGCCGCAGCTCCGCGCACTGGCGAAGCGGTGAGATCCGACGTGTCCGGCGGGTCCGACCTGCCCGTCTGCCCCCTGCTGAACCTGCCGCCAATGGGCGACCACCTGATCCAACGATTTGATTCGGCCTCCGCGCTCGCCGCAGGAGTCGCCGGGCTCTGGATCGAGCGCCTCGCGTGCCGCCACGCCTCGGCGCCCGTGTTCACCGTGGCCCTCCCGGGAGGGCGCATCGCGCGCGACTTGTTCGGCTCCACAGCCCGAATCGCCGCCGAGCGCGGGGTGAGCCTGCGGGACGTGGCGTTCTTCTGGGGCGACGAGCGCTGCGTGGCGCCGGAGGATCGCGAGAGCAACTTTCGGGCGGCTCACGAGGGGTTGCTCGCGCCGATGCGCGTTCCCGCTGCGCGCATACACCGCATTCGCGGCGAGTTGCAGCCGGAGGTCGCCGCGCGGGACGCCGCGGCTGAGCTGGTTCGCCTCGCGCCGGCAGGTGCAGCAGGCAGGCCCGCGCTCGATCTGGTGTTTCTCGGCATGGGTGAGGACGGGCACGTCGCGTCGCTCTTCCCCGGCGAGAGCGACGCGGTGATGGACTCCGCGGCAATCTACCGGGCCGTGACCGCGAGCAAGCCGCCGCCGCGCCGCATCACGCTCGGTTACGGGGTCCTCGCCGCTGCGCGCGAAGTGTGGGTGCTCGCATCGGGCCCGGGAAAGGAAGCCGCGCTCCGGGAATCACTCCAGCCCGAAGGCACAACGCCCCTGGCCCGGCTGATCCGGTTGCGTGAGCGCACCGCCGTCTTCACGGACATCGCCTGAGGGCGCGAGGGTGAAACTCCGCGATGCGTCACCGCGGCTTCATCTGCGGAAACAGGATCACGTCGCGGATGCTCTCCTGCCCGAGCAGCATCATGCAGAGGCGGTCGATGCCCAAGCCCATGCCGCCGGCCGGCGGCATGCCGTGTTCGAGCGCGATGAGGAAGTCCTCGTCGAGTTTCTGCTGCTCGCCACCGGCCTGGTGTTCGAGGCGCTCGCGCTGTTCGATGGGATCGTTCTGCTCCGAGTAGGCGGGCGCGATTTCCTGGCCGTTGATGCAGCACTCGAAGACCTCCACGCACGCCGGGTCGTCGGGAGAGAGCTTGGCAAGCGGCACGAGTTCCTTCGGCAGATGCGTGACGAACGTCGGCTGGATGAGCGTGGGCTCGATGAGCTTCTCGAAGACCGCGCCGGTCACCTCGAAGTCGGCGTAGTCCTTGGTGATCTCGGCGCCGAGATCGTGCGCGCGCTGGCGGCGGCCGGCGGGCGAAATGTCGAACCAGTCCGCGCCGGCCTTCTGCTTCACGAGGTCCGTGTAGCGGACGCGCGTCCACGGCGGCGTGAGGTTGATCGTCTTGGTGACCTTGCCCTCGGCGTCCTTGTGCTCGATCACGAGCGTGTCGAGCACCGCGGTCGCCACGTGGCAGATCATGCCCTGCACGAGTTCCATCATGGTCTCGTAATCGCCATAGGCTTGATACGCCTCGAGCATGGTGAACTCGGGGTTGTGTTTCCGTGAGAGGCCCTCGTTGCGAAAGTTGCGGCCGATCTCGAAGACCTTGTCCACGCCGCCGACCAGCAGGCGCTTGAGGTAAAGTTCCAGCGCGATGCGCAGGAAGAAGTCGCAGCCGAGCGCGTTGTGATGCGTTTTGAACGGCTGCGCCGCCGCGCCGCCGGGGATGGCCTGCATCATCGGCGTCTCGACCTCCACGTAGCCCTGCGCGTGGAGGTAGTTGCGGATCTCGTGGAGAATCTGGCTGCGCTTGAGGAAGGTCGCGCGCACGTCGTCGTTCGCCATCAAATCGAGATAGCGCTGGCGGTAGCGGATTTCCGTGTCGGCGAGGCCGTGCCACTTCTCGGGCGGCGGTCGCAGCGCCTTGGCGAGCATGGTGAAACTCCCGGCCTTCACGGAGATTTCTCCCATGCGCGTCTTGAACATCGTGCCCCTCACGCCGATGAAGTCGCCGAGGTCGAGGTGCTTGAAGAGGTCAAACGGCTCGTCGCCGAGCGCCTGCTTCTGCGCGTAAACTTGGATGCGGCCGGACTGGTCCTTGAGGTCGGCGAACTGGCTCTTGCCCATGTCGCGGCGCGACGTGAGCCGCCCGGCGATGGCGACGGGCGCGCCCTCGGCCAGCTCGCCGCGCTCGAACTTCGCGCGCGCCTCGGCGCACCCGATGTCCGGCGTGAACCGGTTCTTGAACGGGTCCATCTTCTTCGCGCGCAGCGAGGCCAGCTTGGCGCGGCGCTGTTCGATGAGTGAATTCGTGTCGTCCATGCGGCGCGCCGATGAAACACCGTGAGCGCGCCGAAGTCGACAGGCTTTCTGCTCGCCGACAGGCCGGGCGCGGGCTACGTTGCGCGCATGACCGCCTTGCCGAGGCCGGAAGTCATCCTCACGCACGAGAGCGACCTGGACGGGTTGCTCTCGGGCATGTTGCTGCAGCGGCTGGCGCGGAAGCTCTTCGCCGCGGACATCCCGCTGGAGGCGTATCACTACAACATGTGGAAGCAGCGGCCCCTGCCCGAGAAGGCGGCGTGGGTTGCGGACTTGAGTTTCGAGCCGAGGCTCGACCGGTCGAACTGGGTCATCCTCGATCATCACGCCACGACTGCCGTGCCCCGGCAGGCGCGGCTCATCCACGACCCGGCGAAGTCTGCCGCCCTGCTGTGCTACGAGCTTTGCCGCGAGGCCGGCCTCGCCACGCCCGCGCTCGACCGGCTCGTTCACTTGAGCAACGTCGCCGACCTGTTCCTCGATGACGACGCGGATTTCGAACTGGCCAACGACTACGCGAGCCTCGTGAAGGTTTACAACTTCTGGAACCTCCACGCGCTCGTGGAGGGCGAGCCCGATCGCCTGCTCGATCACCCGTTGCTCGAAGTGATGGCCGTGAAGCACCGCGTCGAGGATCCGCTGGGTTACGAGTGGAGCCGCGCGAATGTGCGGCGGCTCAGCGACTCGGTGGGCTTCGTGGACACCGTGATCGGCAACGTGAACCGGATCGTCCACCGGATGCTCGAGCAGCAGGCGACGCCGCATGCCGTGCTCGCAACGTTTTTCGTGAAGGGCAACCGCACGGTGATCGCGAGTTTTCGCAGCCGCGACGGCTCGGCGCTGAAGGTCGCGCAACTCTGCCAGGGAGGCGGGCATCCCAACGCGGCGGGCGCCACGCTTCCGAAGCACGTCCAGAATGTCCCCGACGCGATCGAGTATCTGCGGCTGCTGCTCGACCCGCCATCGAGGAAGGACCCGCCCCTGAACAACCTGGCCGCCGTGTTCGCCGCGGCCGAGGCGCGGCGATAGTTGCGCGAGCCTCGTCGCGGCAATCATCGACCGACCCGATGCTGTCCACACCCGACATTCCCGCCGCCGCCGGGCGGGCGAGGCTCATCCGCGACGCGCTGCCCGAAGGCGGTCTGTTCGCCGGCCAGCAGTGGCGGATTGCGCCCGAGCCCTTCGCGATACCGCAGGAACTCGCGGCGGAACTCGAATCACTCGGCCGCGTGCTCCTGCAATTCTACCGTGCGGTGAACCTGCTGTATCGCCGGAGCGTCGAGGGCAGGCAGCCGGCATGGGTGGCGCGCTGGCTTGACCTCGGCAAACCCGCGTCGCTGGTTGAATTGCAGCGCGACAACGCGTTCAAGAGCGACCTGCCGCGCGTCATCCGCCCGGACATTCTCCTCACCGAGTCGGGCTTCAGCATCACCGAACTCGACAGCGTCCCCGGTGGCATCGGCCTCACGGCGTGGCTCGGCAAGACTTACTCGCGCGCGACGAGCGGGCCGGGAGACGACGGACCGGATTCGCGGACAACGGCCCCGGTCGAAGTGATCGGCGGCGCGGGTGGAATGCTCGACGGTTTCACGAGCATTTTCGGCGCGGCGCCCCGCGTTCACGTTGTGGTCTCGGAGGAGTCCGCCACGTATCGACCCGAGATGGAGTGGGTCGCGGCGGAGGTTGGCGGTTCGAGGATTCAGGTTCAGGAACCGGGGTTCACCGCCTTCGCGGCGGGCGACGCGGTGTATCGGTTCTTCGAATTGTTCGACGCGGCCAACGTCCCCGGCGCGGCGTCCCTGTTCAAAGCGGCGCACGAGAAACGCATCCGCCTCACGCCGCCGCCCAAGCCGGTGTTCGAGGAGAAGATGCTCTTCGCGCTGCTCTGGAACCGGAACCTGCGCGACTTCTGGCGGCAGGAATTGGGGTCGGGCTTTTTCAACCACCTGCTCGCGCACGTGCCGTTCTCGTGGGTCGTGGATCCCGCGCCGCTGCCGGCGCACGCGGCGATTCCCGAGTTAAATCTCACCGACTGGCGACAGCTCAAGGCTCTCTCGCAGCACGAGCGTGAATTGATTCTGAAAGTGTCCGGCTTCTCCGAGCACGCGTGGGGTTCGCGCGGCGTGTTCCTCGGCTGCGACCTGTCGGCGGGCGACTGGAGCGCGGCGGTGGACCGGGCGATCGCGGAGTTTGAGCGCACGCCGTTCGTGCTGCAGCGCTACCACAAGCCGCGCGCGGTTCAATCGCGGTGGTTCGACTTCGACCGAGGCGAGGCCGTGCCGATGACTGGGCGGGTGCGGCTGTGTCCCTACTACTTTGTGTCCGGCGAACACGACGCGGCCCGCGCGAAACTCGGCGGCGTGCTCGCCACGATTTGCCCCGCGGACAAGAAGATCATCCACGGCATGAAGGACGCCATCCTCGCGCCGTGCGCGGTCGGGGCGCAGGCCGCGGCGGGCGGGGAAGGGGAGGAGACGGGATGACGTTGTTCGCCTTCACGCTGCTTGCGTTCAGCTCGTTGTTCGTGATCGTGGACCCGATCGCGACGATCCCGGCGTTCCTCGCGATGACGCCCCGGGACACGCCCGAGCAACGCACACGCATGGCGCGGCTGGCGTGCATCGTGGCGGCGGCGGTGCTGGTCACGTTCGCCATCGTTGGCAAATGGGTGTTTCGATTTCTCGGCATCAGCGTGCCGGCGTTTCAGATGGCCTCGAGCGTGGTGCTGCTTCTGGTCGCGCTCGACATGCTGCGCGCGAGGCGCTCCACCGTGCAGGAGACGAGCGAGGAGACGCACGCAGGCACGGAGAAGGACGACATCGCAATCACGCCGCTTGCCATGCCGATGCTCGCCGGGCCGGGCGCGATTTCCACGGCCATCCTGCTGCACAACCAGGCCGCGACGCTCCAGCAGATGATCGCCCTCCACGGCTGCATCGTCGCGGTGTGCGTCGTGAGCTACTTCATCTTCAAGCTCGCCGCGCGCGGGGCGAACTGGATCAGCCCGATCGCGATGCGCATCTTCGCGCGGGTGATGGGGCTGCTGCTCGCGGCCGTCGCGTTTCAGTTCATGATCAACGGCGTCGTGGCGTTGTTGAAGGAGCACGGCGTGGTGAAGTGAGCGTGTGACCCGGCGGGCCACATCCATTTCGCGGAGATCAACCCGGCGACGGGCAAGCCGTCAGTCGCCGTGAACCCCAAGGGAGAACGCCTGCTCGCGTGGGCCGAGGGCACGGGTTGGCAAAAGGGCGGTTCGCTCGTGTGGCAGTTGTTCGAGGCGACGGGCCGGCCGCTCGGCGAACCCAACCGGGTGGAGAACGGCGTCGCGGTTTGGAGCTTCGCGGCAGCGCTGGCGCGGGCGGATGGGAGTTTCGTGGTGCTGCACTGGCGCGCCGAGACGTGGTGCGAAGGGCACCGGACTTTTGTCGTGCGGGGGGAAGCGACGCACAGCACCGCGCCGCCTTCACTCGCAGATTCCGACGTCGAAATGCCGTGTCGCCGACCTTGGTGCCGGCGCGCGTTGCCCCGCAGCCCCAAGGCGCACACGTTCACCGCGGCCGCTCAAGCCGCCGGGGCGTCGCCGACCTGGAAACGCACGAATCTGCGGAGGGTGATCTCGTCGCCGATTTGCTTGGACACGGAGGCGACGTGGGCCTCGACCTTGAGGTCGGGGTTCTTCACGAAGCCCTGCTCCAGGAGGCAGGAGTTCTCGTAGAATTTGTTGAGCTTGCCTTCGATGATCTTGGTCATCGCCTGCGCGGGCTTACCCTTCACGGAGTCGCTTTGCGCGATGATCTCCTTTTCCTTCTGGACGAGCGTGGCCGGAACTTCGGCGCGGCGGATCGCCGTGGGGCTGGCCGCCGCGATTTGCAGGGTGATGTCGCGGACGAGCTGTTTGAAGGCGTCCCCGGAAACGGTGGCGGGATTACCCGCGCCGACTTCGACGAGCACGCCGACTTTCGCGCCGGTGTGGATGTAGGCGGCGACGAGGCCGCTGCCCTGAACCTCGAAGCGCTGGTGGCGGGATATCTTGATGTTCTCGCCAATCTTGGCGACGGCGGCGACGCGGTCGGCCTCCAGGCCGGTCTCAAGGGAGGTGCCGGATTCGGTGGCGATCTTCCGCGCGATGTCATCGCACCAGGCGCGGAAGGTCTCGTTCTTCGCCACGAAGTCGGTCTCGCAGTTGATCTCGACGATGACGCCCGCGCGGCCGCCGTTGACGATGTGCTGGGAGATGACACCTTCGTTCGCGGCGCGCGAGGCCTTCTTCGCGGCGCTCGCGACTCCGCGTTTGCGCAGCAAGTCCACGGCGGCCTCGATGTCGCCGTGGGTTTCCACAAGGGACTTCTTGCATTCCATGAGGCCGGCGCCGGTCATTTCACGGAGCTTGGCGACGGCGGATGCGGTGATTTCTGCCATGAGGGTTGGAGAGTGAGGGGTTGGGGTTGGGATGGAGGATGCGTCGAACGCCGGACGGTTTGAGCCCGCGACGGCCGCGAAGATCGGTGCGCGTTACGCGGTGGCGGCGACTGCGACGGTTTCGGGCGCGGGAGCCGGTGCGGGCGCGACCTCGGCCGCGGGCGCTTCCGGTTGCGCGGGTTTGCGGCCGTATTTCGCCTCATACTCGGCCTTGGCCTGCGTGACGGCCTGCGCGACGGTGGAAAAGATCATGCGCACGGAACGGAGTGCGTCGTCGTTGCCGGCGATCGGGTAATCGACGAGGTCGGGGTCGCAGTTGGTGTCGACGATGGCGACAATGGGGATGCGGAGCCGGCGGGCTTCGGCAACGGCGTTGTGCTCGCGCTTGATGTCGACGGCGAACATGGCGTCGGGGAGGCCGTCCATGTCGCGGATGCCCTCGAAGTTCTTGAGGATGCGCGCGGCTTCGCGGCGGTTGGCGGATTGCTCCTGTTTTCCGTATTGGCCGATGGTGCCGTCGGCTTCCATGCGCTCAAGTTCGGTCAGGCGCTTGATGGATTTGCGGACGGTCTTGAAATTGGTCAGCGTGCCCCCGAGCCAGCGGCCGGTGACGAACGGCTGGCCGGTTGCGCGCGCGGTTTCCTTGACGGCTTCCTGGGCTTGTTTCTTGGTGCCGACGAACAGGATTTCTCCCCCCTTGCCGACGACGCTGCCGAGGAACGTGCAGGCGTCATCCAGCTGCTTCACGGTCTGGCTCAGGTCGATGATGTGGATGCCGTTGCGGGCGTCGAAGATGAAGCGCTTCATCTTCGGGTTCCAACGGCGGGTCTGGTGTCCGAAATGGACGCCGGCTTCGAGCAGTTCCTTGATGCCAACGCTGATCATGTTGTTCTTTGGTTGCGAGCCTGCGTCGGTCGCGCCGCGCAGGCCATCCCGCGAACTCGGGATTGATGTTGGATGTTGTTGTGGCCGCCCGCCGCCACACGGTGGCGGGACTGTTGAGGCCGTTTCCAGCGCGCCGTGGGGCCGATCCGCCCGGCGCGAAGGGCGGGAAACTAACAGGGCAGGGGGGCCGCGCAATGCAAATCTTCCCGGTTTTCCGGCGTGAACGGGCGGCCGTGCCGCCCGCCCGCATCCATGAAAGACCCGAGCGGGCAATCGCTCTTTCCCGTTCCCATCCGTCGGTCGCGCGTGTTAGTCTGCACCAGAGCTAGCAATGAGCCCTTCGCACATGACGGTCTCGACGAACCTCCCGGCCCGCGCGTGGCTCAAGTCGGCGGTCGCCGTCTGCGTCGTCGGCTCGTGCGGCTGCGCGGGATTCCGGCCGACCATGACGGACCTCGTCGCATGGAAACTCCGGTCGGATCAACTCGCGGGCAAAGGCCAGTTCCGCGAGGTTGGCGCGGCTCACGGCCAGGCGTGGAATGAAGTCCACGGTTTTGGTTCCAATTCCCCGGGCGGCTGGAGTCCGGTGCATCGCCATGGATCCGATCATCGCTAGCCAGCTCGACGCCTTTGCGCGGCGATGGCGCGGGCTCGTGCTGCTGCGCGGCTTGTGCGGCGGGCTCATCACCTTCCTGGCCGCGCTGACGGTCGCGGCGCTCGTGGACTGGCTCTTCGTGCTGCCCGAGCCTGCGCGGCTCGCCATCAGCGGCGCGGTCTATCTTTCCACGGCACTCGTCGTCTGGTTTTTCTGCGTGCGGCTTTTGCTGCGCGTGCCGGACTCGCGCCAGGTCGCGCGCCTCGTCGAGAAGGCCGCGCCCGACTTGCGCGAGGACTTGCTCTCCGCAGTCGAACTCGGCCAGTCCGCGCCGAGTCACGATTCGCCCGAGTTTCGCCAGCTCGTGCAAGCGGGGGTTTCCGATCGCTTGCGAGACCTGCAAATGGACTCGCTGCTCCCGCCGCAGCTCATCGCGGTGTGGCTCCGCGGCGCGGCGATTGCCGTGGCCATTGTCACCGGACTGTTCTTCGTGCCCGGACTGCGCTACGAGCGGCTCGTCGCCCGCGCGCTCGCGCCGGCTGCGAATCTCGAGCGCGTCTCGCTCACGCAATTGCGGCTTGTCGAGCCCGCGGACATCCACGCCTTCCACGCGCAGGGCGACAGCCTGCCGATCGTCGTCGAAGTCACCGGGCCGGAACCGGACAAGGTGGTGCTCGAATCATTCCCGAAGGACGCGCCACGCGAGCAGGTCGCGATGCCGCTGCTGCAAGGCCGGCAATACGGCACCACACTCCCGCTCGGCGGCGGCGCCGTGGAGTTTCGCATCCGCGCGCGCGACGCGATGACGGGGAAGTTCCAGCTCCGCATACGCCCGCGGCCGCACGTCGCGCGCTTCGACAAGGTCTTCCATTCACCCGATTACACGAAGCTCCCGCCGCGCGCCGTCAGCGAGGAGAATGGTGACCTCACGGCGCTCGAGGGTTCTCGCGTCGATCTCACGCTGCACCTCAACCAACCCGTCCGCGAGGCGTCCATCTCCATCGAGGCGAAGAGCGTGACAAACCGCATCCAGCTTCCCGTGTCCTCCGCGCCCACGCTCACGGCGCAAGTTCCCGTCATCGTCGCCGCGACTTACCGGGTGCAACTCGTCGCCGCGGAGACGGGCTTCGAGAACAAGTTCAGCCCCGTCTACGAAATCCGCCCGCTCGCCGACCTCGTGCCCCGCGTTGTCATCGAATCACCGCGCCAGGACTTCATCGCGCGCTCCGAGGAGGTCGTGACCTTGCTGGGCGCGGCATCCGACGACGTCGGCCTCGCGAAAGTATTCCAGCTCGTCCAAATCAACGACGGCCCATGGGCCGAGACACTCGTCGCGGAAAACGCCGGAACAAACGCGCCCGTCTCGCGCCGGTGGGACTTGCTCCAGCTCGGGGTCTCTCCGGGCGACCGCGTCCACACCAAGCTCGCCGCCGTCGACTTGAAGGGCAGCCGCGCCGAGTCCGCGACGCTGCACGTCGTCATCGGTTCCGCGGGCTTCGACACGACGCGACTTGCCGCGCTCGACTCGAAGCGCGCACTGCACGACTCGCTCTCCGGCGTCGTGGTCGGCGCGTCCGAGTTGCGGCGGTCCATTGCGTTCGACGCGGCGCAGAAGATTCGCGGCGGCGACCCGCTGCAGCGCCAGCAAGTGCTCGCCGCCGCGTCGAAGGCCGCCGCCGAACTCGAGCGCCACCTCGACCGCGCCGCCGCGCTCACGCGCGAAGCCTTGAAATCCGCCCCGCCCGGCCGCGAGGCTGCCGACTTGACCACCCTCGCGCGCGCCCTCAGCGAACTCCGTCACGGCGCCCTCGGCTCCGCGCGCAGCGACCTCGACCGGCTTTCGCAGAACAAGGGAAACGCCGCCGCCGACAACACCGCGCTCAACGAGGCCACCCGCTCCACCTCGCAGCTTGCGGACAACGCGGCGCTCATCGAGGGCTCGCACCGCGACCTGCTCGCCGGCGCGGAGGCCGATGCGCTCATCGAACACCTTGGTTACCTCGCCCGCGAGCAGGACAAGATCAACACACGCGCCGCCGCCGAGGTGCAATCCGACCCGCAGGCCTACACACGGCTCGCGCGACGCCAAGCGGGCGCGGTCAAGGAAGCCGCCGCCGCCGAGGATCAGTTCGGGCCGCTCCGCAAGCACGCGCCGCGCGGCATCGCCGAACGCGCCGGGCGCGCGCAGGACTTGCTCAAACTCTCGCGCGTCCAGATGGAGAAGGCCGTCGGGACGAACCAACCCGCGTCCGAGTTGCTCCCCGCCGCGCGCAACCTGCAGCGCGGCGTCGAGCTGGCCGCGACGGAATTGCGCCCGCTCGCGAAGGAACTCGCCGCCCGCGGCGACAAGGCCCGCGAGGATCTCGCCCGCATCGCCGGTGCATCCGCGAACAAGCTCGAGGCCGCGCGCAAGGAGGCCGACGTCGCCGCCGACACCGCGAAGAAAGCCGGCGCGTTGCGGGAACGCGGCGCCGAGTCGCCGTTCCTCGATGCGCAGGCGAAACGCCAGTTCGCCCGCGCCGACGAGCAGATGCAGGCCGCCATCCAGCAGTTGAAGGACCGCGCCACGGCCGAGGAACTTCGCCGTGACACCGACGCACAATTCACAGCCGACCTCACGAAAGCCGCGCAGGCACTCGACTCGATGCGCGCCGCGGCGAGCGCCGACATGGCCAGGCAGGCCGAGGCGCTTCGCGAGATGGAGCGCTCCGTGCGCACCCTCGAAGGGGGCCGCCAGATCAGCGAACTCAACAATGCCCTCGGCCAGCTTGCGCGGGCCGAGCGTTGGGAGAAGGACTCCCCCGACGCCGCGTCCGGCCGCACACGCGATTGGGAATGGGCATCGAAGCGCCTTCAGTCCGTCCCCAAGGAAGTCCGCGCCGCGGGCCTGCCCGAGAAGGCGACGAAAGCCGCGCTGGACGCTTCGCGCCATCCGCTCGCCTCCGAACTCGACCGCGAAATGCTCGACCGCCAGATGGCGGCCAAACGCCCCGCCGACGCCAGCGCAAAACTCGACAAGCTCGCCGACGCGGTCCAGCAGGCGCGCAACGAAGCCGAGCCCGCGCTCGCCGAGGCGCGCTCGCGCATCGACCAATCCGCGCCCCGCCTCAGCGAGATGATGTCCGGCCTCGCCCGCGCCGCGCAGGAAATGGAAAAGGCCACGCGCGCCGTCCAGCAACCATCGGGCAATGACGCCGCGCGCGACGACGCTCGCCGGCTCGCCGCGGGGCAGGACGCGCTGAACAAGCAAGTGGACGAATTGCAGCAGGCCGTCCGCCGCGACGCCAACGTGCAGGACCTCGCGACGCCCGCGGGACGCGAGCGCTCGCGCGACGCCGACGACGCGATCGCGATGTTGCGCGAACCGCCGCCCAAGGCGCAGGAAGCGCTCGCCGCCGCGTCCGCGCTCAAGGATGCCGCCGCCCAAAAGGCCGCGCTCACCGAGGCCGCGGCACAGCAGCAGAAACTCGGCGAGAGCCTTCACCAGATGGCGCAGCACTACGCCGCGATGGAAGCCGGCCGTGACCCCGCCGCCACCCGCGCCGCGCTGCGCCGCGCCGAGGAGGAACTCGGCGTGAAGGATTCGCTCGACCGCAACTACGACACCGTGCAGAAGCTCAACGAGCTGATGCAGAAGTCCGACCGTGAACGGCTGACCGAACTCGAAGACCAATTGCGCCGCAACAACGCCATGCGGCAGGAACTCGGCCAAGTCGGGCGCGAGACGCTCGAGGACGCCCGCGCCGCGCTCGCGTCCGCCGCGCAACGGCAGGCGGACATCCCCCGGCGGCTCGCCGAGGCCGCCCGCGGTGAGGCCGAACGCGGCAACGCCCCGGCTCAAATCGCGCAACTCGTCGCGCGCGCCCGGCGGCTTGTCACCAATGATCTTCCGCCGCTCAACCGCGAGCTCTCGGACGTGAAAGTGTTCATCACGAGCGAAATCAACCGCGCCCAGGCCGGGCTCAACACCGCCATCAGCCGCGTGCCCGCGGACCTCTCGCGTCCGCCCGAGCAGCTCGCGCGCAGCGTCGGCGAGATGATCCCGAACCTCCAGGTCGCCGCCACCGAGATGCAGACCGCCGCGAACCGCGTCCGCGCGATGCAGCAGATCGCGAGGACGCCCGAAATGACCCAGGGCATCCAGTCCGCGCAACCGAAGGTCGCCCACGTGGCCGGCGAAACCGCGCAACTCGTCGCGCTCGCGCAACAACTCGCCGCGGCGCTCACGAACCGCGTGTCGCCCGATCAAGCCATGGCTCGCGCCGCGACCGAACAAATGAACCTCGCGAACGAAGTCGCCCAGGCCGGTGCCGACATCCAGCGCGCGGGCCGGCACGAGTCGCGCCTCGGCACACCGCAAGGCGAGGCGCTTCAGCAGATCGGCCGCGAGACCGCGCAGACGGCGCAAGAGCCGATGCGCGCGGCGCTCGACGCGCTGGGCCCCGCGAGCAGTCTGGTCGCGGCGCGACAGGCGATGGAAACCGCCCAGCGCCAGCTTGAGCAACAGAACGCCGCGCTGGCCCGCGCGCTCAACGAACCTCCGCCGCTTCAATCCGCGCAGGCGGGGCCGCCAACACAGCCGCCCGGGGCGCAGGTCGCGCGGACGAATCGCGTGGAGCTTCCCGACCTCGTGCGCGAATTGACGGAGCGGCTCGGCGCGCTCGCGACGAACGCGTTCCCCGCCGTGGTCCGCGCAGCGAAGGAGGGGCGGGCCGGCGCGGACACGGAACTTGAGCGCGTGCACACTCCGCTCAAGGCCGCCGCGGCGCTCGCGCCGACGAATTTCTTCCAACCGACCCTCCCGCTCGCGCGCGAAGTCAACGCCATCTTCCCGCCGCTCCGACAGGCGACGAACGAGTTTGTGGCCGCGACGAACAAGCTCGCGCAAGCCGCGGCCGCGGCCGCGGCCGCGGCGACGCCTCAGGAACTCGTTGCGCTGCGCACGGCCACGACCGAGGGCGGCGCGGCCTCGGCGGAGGCCACAGACCTTTACTTTCTCGCGCAGCGCGTCGTGGTGGCGTTGCTGAATCCGAACGACCCGGCTGTCGTGCAGCGGGCGGTGGACGCCTCGAACACGGGCCGCGAGCAGGCGCAGCGCGCGGCGTCGGGCCAGCAGAATCCCGGCGGAATGGCCAACAATCCGGGCCAACCGCCGCAGGGTTCGCAGGCGCAGGGTTTGCAACCACAGGGCCCTCAACCGGAAAGCGGACAGCAGCAAGGCGGACAACCGTCTGCGCAGCATTCGCAGTCGCAGCAGCCGCAACCTCCGGCCGGCCAGCAATCGGCGCAGCAGCGCCCTTCGCAACCGGGCGCGCAGCAACCTGGCGCGCAGCAATCCGCGAGCGCGCAGCCGAACTCACAGCAAGGGCATCCCCCGACGGGAGCCCAGCAGCCATCGCAACCCGGCTCGCAGGGACAGCAATCCCGCCTCGGAACCGGGACGCAGTCATCGCAGCGCGGATCGCAAAGCGGCGCGCAGCCGGATCCACAACAGGGCGCGCAACAGGGCGCGCAACCATCGGGCCAGCAGGCGTCGGCGCAGCAGGGTTCGCAGCAAGGTGGCCAGCAAAGCGGCCAGAACAGTGCGCAACAGCCGGCGCCATCGGGCGCTCAACCGGCAGCTTCACAGCAAGGCTCACAACAAGGTTCGGGCGCCGGCCGCGGACAAGGCGCCGGCGCAGGGCAGGGAGCGGGGCAGGGGAACGGCCAGTCTGGCTCGGGCGGTTCCCAAGGCGCGCAGTCCGGTCGCGGCGGCGGCGCGCAGGGCGGCCAGTCGCAAGGCAGTCAGCAGGGGCAGGGTGGTTCGCAAGGCCAGTCGCAATCCGGCGGGGCAGGCCAGGGCGGCGCGAGTTTTTCACCCACCCAATCGCGCTGGATGGCGCGCGGTCTCGACCAGCTCGACGCGCAGATGAACCCGCCCGCGGGCATGATGCAGGCGCCGGGTCCCGGGCCGGAGGGGCGGGGTTCGAAGGCCGGCACGAAAGGAAGTCCGGAGCGAAATTCGCCGGGTCCTCCCGGTGGCTCCGACGGGACCGGCGGCGCGGCGTCCAAGTCGAACAAGTCCTCGACGGAGGCGTTGCAGGAGGCGATGAAGTCGCAGAAATCCGAGATGATGTCCGCGCGTGCGAAGGGCAGCGTGCCCGGCGAAAGCGGCCCGGACAGCGACGACGAGGCGCCGGGCAGCGGCACGGGCAACTTCTCGCCCGCCCGCGGCGGCGGAGCGAAGGGGATGCTGCCGGGCGAAGTCGCGCGCGACGGTGGCGATTGGGGCCGGCTGCCGCCGAAGGTCGCGCAGGGACTTGCCGAGGGCCAGCGCGAGGGAGTGGCGGGCGAGTTCCGGCAGCAGGTCGAGCTCTACTTCAAAGTCGTGGCCGAGAAGGCGAGGGAGAGGAAGTAGTGAGCGGGCAATCGTCAAGGCGGCGGGCTTTGGATTTGCGCGGGCGTGGGGCGGGGTCCGACGGGAGAGTTCGGCGTTCAGGGTTCAGGGTTCAGGGTTGCGTTCGATTCGTGGGCTTCAAGTCGCTGCTCGCGGGAGTGTGTTCGGTTGCATTCGCATGGACTGCGGGCGCGCAACTCACGGGCAAGACGGTTCAGCCGCGCGCGCCCGACAAGGTCGACACCGCCTGCCAGCGGGCGGTGGAATTCCTGATGGCGTCGCAGGACGGCAGCGGCGCGATCAACGACGCCGACAAGCGCCACGCCTACAACAATCCGATGACGGCGTTGTCCGTGATGGCGCTCGCGGCGATCGGCAACCAGCCGTCGGACACGACGCGCGAGGGCGAGTGCATGCGGCGTGCGTTGCAATTCCTCGTGCGCCCCGCGACGGACCGCAGTTCGGATGCCGCCGGATTTCCCGGCTACCTCGGCGGCGATGACTCGTCGCGCATGTATGGCCACGGCATCACGGCGCTCGCGCTGACGGAGATGCTCGGGATGGGGATCGACAAGGCGCAGGACCGGTTGATCCGCGAGAAGACGCAGCGCGCGATCGACCTGACGCTCCGCTCGCAGCGCGTGCGCAAGTTCGACCACCGCTTCACCGGCGGCTGGCGTTACACGCCGGAGTCGGGCGACGCCGACCTCTCGGTCTCGGTGTGGCATCTCATGGCGCTCCGGTCGGCGAAGAACGCGGGCATCCTCGTGCCGAAGGAGTCGATCGATCTTGCGGTGGGTTACTTGCGGCGCAGCTACGAATCGCGGCGCGATGCCGCGGGACGCCCGACGGACATGAAGAGCGGCTTCGCCTACACGCCGGGGCAGGGGCCGACCTTCGCGATGGTGGCGGCGGGATTGCTTGCGATGCAGATCTGCGGGCAATACGACGCGCCCGAGGTGATCGGCGCGGCGAACTGGCTGCGAGAGCACCCGCTCACCTACTCCGACCGCTGGTTTTTCTACGGCATTTACTACTACGCGCAGGGCATGCACAAGCGCGGCGGCGACTTCGCCGACCTCGCGCGGCGCAAGACCGAGTCTCTGTTGCTGCCCAAGCAGGAGGCCAACGGCGCGTGGATCGCCGAGGACGGCCAGGAGCGCGGCTGCGGCCGCGTTTATTGCACGGCGCTCGCGGTGCTGAGCCTCTCTGTCAAATACCATTTCCTTCCCATCTACCAGGACTGACCCGCGATGAGCCCGGAACAAAAATCCGCCGGGAGTGTCGGCGCGCCGTGCCCGTCCAACGACCCGACTTTCAATTCCATGAGCGCAAGCCATCGTCCCCATTTTCCAAACCCCGTGTTCCCGGCCGCGTGCGCGGTCCTGCTCATCGCCGGCGTCGCGTGCCGCAAGGACGCTCCCGCGCCTTCCCCTGGCGCGGCCGGCGCGCCGGCGCAGGCGCGATCCACGCCCGCGCGCACGAACCCGGCTCCGCCTTCAACCAACACACCCGGCACTTCCGTGAAACCACACGAGCAACCCGCCACCGCGCCCTCCGTCACGCCGGTCGTCCCCGCCGCGCCTCCAGCCCCGGCCATCGTCAAGGTGCCCGTCGACGGCCCGGACATCTTCCTGCGCGACCAGCGGCCGCCGGTCGACTACGCGCAACAGTTCCGCGAGCACCGCGACGCGGCGAAGCAGGGCTCGGCGCGCGCCCAAGCGAAGCTGGGGCAGATGTATTGGAACGCGCACGGCACGGAGCGCAACCCGGTCGCCGCGATTGAGTGGCTGCGCAAAGCCGCCGAGCAGGGCGACCCGGAGGGGCAATTCTACCTCGGATACGCCTACGAACAGGGCTTCGGCGTAGCGCGCGACGATGCCGAAGCCGTCCGCTGGAAACGCAAGGCCCTTGAACAGGGCTTCCAACCCACGCTCCCGAGCAGCGGCAGCGAAGGGGTGAAGGGTCGCCCGTAGCGCGGGGGAGGACGCGCGGAAACGGGTGTAGCGTTGGCGCTGTGCGCCAACGTGTCGGCTCACAGAGCCGACTCTACAACTCGGATTGAGCCACTACCCACCCATCCCGCGTCACCGCGACTTCGGCGTCATCCTTCATCGCCGCCGAATTCCGTTCCAACTCCCGTCCACTCAGGACATTTCTGTAGTCAGCCGGGGGTGAATAAACTTGATTGAATTCCTTGCAGGCGACTAGGCTCTCGGCCACTCAGTTGAAACGTCTGACGCTCAATAGCCGCCCCTGCGAATTGCCGTTCCTCGCAGGGGCCGGTCGTGTTTTCAAACCCCGTCATGGGCGTTTCATCCCTTCGCTTATGAGACCTCCAATCGAGTCTCCGCCACGACGCCCCGGCGCATCGCGCGCCGCGGTCCTTCTCTTCCTGCTCACGCTGTTCGCCATGCTCGCAAGCGCGCCCGGTGCGCGAGCGCAAAACGTCATCATCAGCCGTCCGCTGTCGCAGCCGAGTCACATTCAGGAGCCTGCCGGCACAACGACCATCACGTTTCAAGTGAGCACACCGGGACGCCAGCCGATGCAATCGTGGGTTGTTTCGTGGACCACGTTGGACGGCACTCGTGCCGATCCACCGATCAACCCGCAGATCAACTCAGGCATCGCTCCGGCCGTGATTGACCTTCGCGTCGGTTCCGATTACGCGGTCGCAGGTGTGGACTACACCGCGACTTCGGGCACGCTGACATTCGACGACAACAATCCCGGCCCGCTCACCTTCACAGTGACCGTGCTGAGCGACAACGTCGCCGAATTCAACAAGGACATCTTCGTGGGCGTGACCCAATACGTGGTTGATGGTGCCCAGCCGCCTATTCGCAATAACGGCGCGAGCGCAAACTTCCAAGGAACCGGTCATCCGCTCACCGGAGGCGCCTACGTCATGACAGGCGTCTGCAGCGTGACCGTCGTTGATGATGATCAACCCGCAGGCGCGCTGGACCGCGCGTGGAACCTCGACAACAACCCCAACACCATTCCGCCGAACAACGTCCTTCCCGGCGCGAACAACAACGTCAATGGCGTCGCGCTGCAATCCACGGGCAACCTGATTCTCGTCGGCGATTTCACCGCCTACAACACGCTTCCTGCAAACCGGATTGCGCGCGCAACCAACGACGGCCAGTTCGACGCATCGTTTGTCATAGGGCAGGGCGCCGACAACTTCATCAGCGCGCTCGCCATCCACACGAACGCGGGCGCCCTCCTCGACAAGATTGTCGTTGTCGGCGGTTTCACTTCTTTCAATGGTCTGAGTCGCAACCGGATTGCGCGGCTCAATGCGGACGGCTCGCTGGACGGCACTTTTGATCCCGGCGCAGGATTCAACGGACCCGTTCGCGCGGTGGCGTTGCAACCCGACGGCCGCGTGGTGGTGGGCGGCGAGTTCACATCGTTCAACGGCGTGAACATGACGAACCTCGCCCGGCTGAACACGAATGGTTCGCTCGACCTCACGTTCACGCCGGGCGCGGGCGCGAACGGCGCGGTTCGAGCGGTGAAGATCGACAATGCCGGGCGCGTGGTGATCGGCGGCGACTTCACGACTTACGGGGCCGTCCCCCGCAACCGCATTGCGCGCGCGCAGACCAACGGCCTGCTCGACACGCTGTTCGACCCCGGCACCGGATGCGACGCCCCCGTGCGCGCGCTGTTCGTGGATGCGTCGGACCGGATCCTCATGGCCGGAGATTTTCTTACCTTCAACCAGTTCAGCCGAACCCGCATCGCACGCCTGAGTTCGTCCGGGGCGCTTGATCTTGGGTTCGACCCCGGCAGCGGCGCGAACAACACGGTCAACGCGATCACGTTCGACGCCGCGGCCAACCGGTTCTACATCGTCGGTGCCTTCACATCCTTCGACGGGACCGCGCGGAAGAACATCCTGCGTGTTTTCACCAACGGCGTCGTGGACACGACGTTCATGGACACGCTGCTCAACTGGAATTCCGGGCCGACCAACGCGAGCAGCTTCCTGACCTCCGTGGCTGTGCAGGAAAGCGGCGACGTGATCGTCGGCGGCAGTTTCACGGGTTTCGGCGCGCCTTTCTCCCGGCTGGTCACTGGAACCACGCCCGCCCACCCCGTGATCCCGATCCTCGCGTTCATCCCGGGCAACGCAAATGACAACGATCCGAACCTGTTTGGAAATATGCGATGGACGCACGCCAAGCCCCGCCACAACGTCGCGCGGTTGCTCGGCGGGACCACCATCGGACCCGGAAACATCCAGTTCGAACAACCGACCTATTCGGTGAGCGAAGGCGGCGGTTCGGCGACCATCCGCATCTTCCGCACGAACACCGTCAGCGCCACGCAAGGCCTCGCGCCTGCGCTGGTCAAATTCTCGACCAGCGGAGGCTCGGCCACCGTCGGTTCGGATTACACGGGCGTCACGAATGCGATTGGCTTTGCGCAATTGACCGTTCGCGAATTGCGCCTCGCCGCCACCGACATCACCACCGTTGCCGTTCCCATCACCCAGGACCTGCTCGTCGAGCCCAACGAGACGATCAACCTGACGCTGACCACGTTTGGCCTCGGCCCGAGCATCAACAACATCAACAACGTCAACATCCTCAATTCCGTCGTGGACCCGTCGGGGCGAATCCTCACGGTCGGCGAATACTCCACGTTCAACAACACCGGGGGCAACATCCGCCTGGCGCGCCTCACCAGCGGCGGGTTGCTCGACACCGGCAACTTCACCACAGGCTCCGGCGCCAACGCCACCGTCCGCGGCGTCGCGTCGTATCCGAACTGGACCGGTGCCAACGGCTCCGTCCGCGCCGTGGCGATTTATCCCGCTGCCGCGAATATCGGGGTCAACAACACCGTCACCGCCTCGGCCTTTTATTCGAGTGGCCCGCAACAGGGGAAGTACGTCATCGTCGGATCCTTCACCACGGTCAACGGCGTGGCGTGGAACCACGTGGCGCGCCTCAACAGCGACGGCACGCTCGACACGTCCTTCTCGCCGGGAACCGGCGCAGCGGGTGGGACGGTGAATGCCGTGGACGTGGACGAGGTGAGCGGCGACGTCATCATCGGCGGCTCCTTCACCAGCTTCAACGGCAGCTTGACCAGCATCCGGCTCGCCCGGCTTGCTGCGGCGGATGGCACTCCGCGCCCGGCATTTGGCACGGCGCTCAACGGCGGCCCGAACAACACCGTGCAAGTGGTCAAGGTGGACAATCAAAGTGGCTCTCTAACTCCAAACATCTATGTCGGCGGCGATTTCTCCACAGGCTTTGGCTATCCGGTTACGGTCACTGCCCGCGCGCTGGCTGGCCAGACCACGGCGACGCTGACGGCGGCCGGACACAATCTGGCGCTTAACGATGTGGTGACGATCGCCAACGTGGACCCGGCCGTCCCGACTCAGATGTTCAATGGCGGGCCATTCGTCGTGACTGGGGTTGCGGGAAACAACTTCAGCTACACTATTCCAGCGGTTGACATTGCCATCGCGACCCATGCGTGGGACTTGGCGAATACCAGAGCGACCATCACGACGGCCAACCCGCACAATCTGGTCTCCCTCAGCACGGTCAACATCACGGACACGACCGACCCGGCGTTCAACGTCGTAGGTGCGACCATCGCGGTCGTCAACGCCACGACGTTCACTTACGTCAAGGCCGTGGGCGGACCGGCGGCCGACGTCGCTCAAACTGCGGCTGTCGGCACGGTCAGGGTCGTTTCCATCCAGACCACCGGAGTCGTCGGTGTCGGCGCGAACGTCACGCTGCACATCAACCGCCTGGCCAAGGTGAGCAGCGCGGGCGTGTTCGACCACACGTTCAACAACACCCTCGGCAACGGCTTCGACGCCACCGTCCGCGCCATCGCGCTCATGGGCAACCCGACCACAGACCTCTTCGTCG